>NZ_JBVIDV010000007.1:85287-323844 GCF_055572195.1 Streptomyces sp. NPDC030809 | reverse complement strand
GGCTTCATCGTTCGACTTGCATGTGTTAAGCACGCCGCCAGCGTTCGTCCTGAGCCAGGATCAAACTCTCCGTGAATGTTTACCCGTAATCGGGTGCCCACTCGCGTTGAGCGGAACAGTCATGCCGGAATATGGCCGACCGTTCACAGCGTCCTCGCTGTTGTGGTGCCTGCCCGACCCAGTGGGCCGTTCAGGACTTTTTCAAAGGAACCTCATCCACCGAAGTGGACGGGGTATCAACTAATCTGGCGTTGATTTTTGGCACGCTGTTGAGTTCTCAAGGTGCGGACGCTTCCTTTGTACTGACCCTCGCGGGCTTTCCTCCGGGCGCTTCCTTCGTTCTTGCGTTTCCGACTCTATCAGATCTTTCCGATCCGATTTCCTCGGCGCTTTCCGGTTCCGGCGCTTTCGCGCTTTCCCCTTCCGGCGCTTCCGACTCTATCAGAGTTTCGCACCGGGTTTTTCCGGTTTGAAATCCGACAGGATTCGGGGATGTGCTCCGACTCGTGGAATTCGATTCCAACTTCGGGAGCGAGGTCGATTCTAGACCGTCGCGGTCGAACTGTCTAGTTCGAGGCAACCGTTCAAATCTACCTCCCTACTCCAACCGTGTCAACGGTCTTTGCGGGACGACGAGGAGACTAGCAGCTCAGCAGGCTTGTACGCACATCAGGCCGCGACCGGCAGCGTGGCGCTCTGGTCGGCGGCTTCCACGTCGCCCGTCTCCCCTGCCCGCGCGGCCCGGCCACCGAGCACGTACACGTAGACGAGGAACGCGGCCTCGGCGGCGATGCCGATGCCGATGCGGGCCCAGGTGGGCAGGCCGGACGGGGTGACGAAGCCTTCGATCAGGCCCGAGACGAACAGGACCACGGCCAGGCCGATCGCCATGCCGAGGGCGGCGCGGCCCTGCTCCGCCAGTGCGGTGCGCCGGGTGCGGGGGCCCGGGTCGATGACCGTCCAGCCCAGTTTGAGGCCGGTGCCGGCGGCCACGAAGACCGCGGTCAGCTCCAGCAGGCCGTGCGGGAGGATCAGGCCGAGGAAGGTGTCGAGGCGGCCGGCCGAGGCCATGAGGCCGATGCCGATCCCGAGGTTGAGCATGTTCTGGAAGAGGATCCAGATCACCGGCAGGCCCAGGAAGGCGCCCAGCACCAGGCACATGGCGGCCGCCTGGGCGTTGTTCGTCCAGACCTGCGCCGCGAACGAGGCGGCCGGGTGGCTGGAGTAGTACGTCTCGTACTGCCCGCCGGGCCGGGTCATGGCGCGGAGGTTCTCCGGGGCGCCGATCGCGGCCTGGACCTCCGGGTGGGCGGCGATCCACCAGCCGATCAGAGCGCCGAGCAGGGTGGAGAGCAGGGCGGTCGGGATCCACCAGTGGCGGCTGCGGTAGACGGCCGCGGGGAATCCGGCCGTGAAGAAGCGGGCCGCGTCGCGCCAGCTCGCGCGGCGGGCGCCGGTGACCGTCGCGCGGGCCCGGGCGACCAGCTGGGTGAGGCGGCCGGTGAGCGTCGGGTCGGGGGCGCTGGACTGGATCAGCGACAGATGGGTGGCGGTGCGCTGGTAGAGGGCGACGAGTTCGTCGGCCTCGGCGCCGGTCAGCCGGCGGCCCCGGCGGACGAGCTGCTCCAGGCGGTCCCATTCGGCCCGGTGGGCGGTGACGAAGACGTCGAGGTCCATCCGGCTGCTGCTCCTGCCCCAGGGTGCGGTGACTGTCCACGGCTGACGTACTGCGGTCAGCTTGGCAGACTTGATGACCACGGGGCAGGGCAGGGCACGGCGCAGCAGGGCGAAGGGCGGGCATCGGTGAGCGGTCTGGTGACAGGGGACGCGGTCGTACTCGGACTCCAGCCAGCGCGGCTGCCGAGCCGGGCGCTGGCGGTCACGATCGACATGATCGTGCAGTGGACCGTCTTCATCCTCGTGTCGCTCGGGGTGCTGGCGGCGACGGCCTCGCTGGACGAGGCGGCGCAGATGGCCGTGCAGATCACGCTGTTCCTGCTGGTGCTCGTCGGGGTGCCGATCGCGGTGGAGACGCTCAGCGGCGGGCGGTCGCTGGGCAAGCTGGCGTGCGGTCTGCGCGTGGTGCGCGACGACGGCGGTCCGATCCGGTTCCGGCACGCGCTGGTCCGCGGGGCGCTCGGGGTGGTCGAGCTGCTGATGACGTTCGGGACGGTGGCGTGCATCGCCTCGCTGGTCTCGGCGCGGGGCCGGCGGCTCGGGGACGTGTTCGCGGGGACCCTGGTGGTGCGGGAGCGGGTGCCGGGTCCGCGGGGCGGGCAGCAGGTGCCGCCGCCCCCGCCGTGGCTGGCCGGGCGGTTCGCCGAGCTCGACCTGTCCGCCGTACCGGAGGGGCTCTGGCTGGCGATACGGCAGTACCTGGCCCGGATGCAGCAGCTGGATCCGCAGGTGGGGGCGTCGATGGCGGCCCGGCTCGGGGACGATCTGGTGGCGTGCACGGGGACTCCGGCGCCGCCCGGGGTGCCGGCGGCCGCGTATCTGGCGGCGGTGGTGCACGAGCGGCAGTCGCGCGATGCGCGGCGGGCGTTCGCCCAGGCGCAGGCCGCCGGGGCACCGGGGCAGGGGGAGGTCTCGCAGCAGGTGCCGTACCCGGGGCAGGCGGGGTACCCGCAGGCGGGGCAGCACCCGTACCAGCCGGGGTACCAGGCCTACCCGCAGCAGTCGCCGTACCCGCAGCCGCCCTCCGCCGGGCCGCAGGCGCCCGTGCCCGGGGTGCCCGGGGCGGGGGCCGGCAAACCCGGGAGCGGGGAGCAGCAGCGGCCCGCGACGGGGTTCGCGCCGCCCGCCTGAGCGGTGCGGCTCAGGCCTCGTCGGCGGGGCCGTCGGTGAAGACCGAGGGCGGGGTTTCGAGGTCTTCGAGTTCGATGCCGGGCGCCGAGAGGACCACGTCCCCGGCGAGGTGCACGGTGTGCTGCTCGCCCGTGTCCAGGGCGCTGATCCGGTATTCGTCCACAGTCAGCGGGCCGCTGTCGGTGGCGTGCTGTTCACTCTTCACCAGGGCCCAGGCCTGGTCCACGGTGCGCGGGGCGAGCACCGGGTCGGTGAAGTGCACGAGGCGTACCCGCGTGGCGGGGGAACCGGGGGTGAGGCGGAGCAGGCGGGCGGTGGCGACGAGGAAGGCCGGCGAGGTGCCGGTGAAGGCGTGGGCGCGGACGTTGCCTTCGGTGGCCTCGGTGCCGGTCGGGTCGGTGCGGACCCAGGTGACCCCGTCGATGGCGGCGCCGCGCACCTGCCAGCTCGCGGCGTGGAGTTCGAGGCGGATGGGGCGGCCGAGTTCGTCGACGGCCAGGTCGACCGAGCCCGCGTGGTCCCCGGAGGGGGTGGTGATCTGTGAGACGTAGCGCCAGCCGGAGGGGCCGGGGGCGCAGTGGAAGTGCTCGTCACCGAGGGGGGTGTGGTCGTGCGGGTCGTGGAGCGAATAGCGGCCGCGGGGCATCGGGGTTCCTGGGGTCTGCTGCGGTACCGGGCAGGCCCCCGGCAGCGGGTGCCGGGGGCCTGACGGGGCAGTGCTGGTGCCGGTGCTGATGCGCCGGGTGGCGCCGGCGGGGGGCCGGACGGCGCCGGGGGCGGATCAGTAGCGGTAGTGGTCCGGCTTGTACGGGCCCTCGACCTTGACGCCGATGTACTCGGCCTGCTCCGGGCGGAGCGTGGTCAGCTTGACGCCGAGGGCGTCGAGGTGGAGGCGGGCGACCTTCTCGTCGAGGTGCTTGGGGAGCACGTAGACGTCGGTCGGGTACTCCTCGGGCTTGGTGAAGAGCTCGATCTGGGCCAGGGTCTGGTCCGCGAAGGAGTTCGACATCACGAAGGACGGGTGGCCGGTCGCGTTGCCGAGGTTCAGCAGGCGGCCCTCGGAGAGGACGATGAGGACCTTGCCGTCGGGGAAGGTCCAGGTGTGGACCTGCGGCTTGACCTCGTCCTTGACGATGCCGGGGATCTTGGCGAGGCCGGCCATGTCGATCTCGTTGTCGAAGTGGCCGATGTTGCCGACGATGGCCTGGTGCTTCATCTTGGCCATGTCCGAGGCCATGATGATGTCCTTGTTGCCGGTCGTGGTGATGAAGATGTCGGCGATCTCGACCACGTCGTCCAGGGTGGCGACCTGGTATCCGTCCATGGCGGCCTGCAGGGCGCAGATCGGGTCGATCTCGGTGACGATGACGCGCGCACCCTGGCCGCGGAGGGACTCGGCGCAGCCCTTGCCGACGTCGCCGTAGCCGCAGACGACCGCGACCTTGCCGCCGATCAGGACGTCGGTGGCGCGGTTGATGCCGTCGATGAGGGAGTGGCGGCAGCCGTACTTGTTGTCGAACTTCGACTTGGTGACGGCGTCGTTCACGTTGATGGCCGGGAAGAGCAGGTCGCCGGACTGCATCATCTCGTAGAGACGGTGCACGCCGGTGGTGGTCTCCTCGGTGACGCCGCGGATCTCGGACGCGAGCTGCGTCCACTTCTGCGGGGTCTCCTTCAGCGTGCGGTTGAGCAGGGTGAGGATGTGGCCGTACTCCTCGCTGTCCGCCGTCGAGGGGTCCGGGGCGGAGCCGGCCTTCTCGAACTCGACGCCCTTGTGGACGAGGAGGGTGGCGTCACCGCCGTCGTCCAGGATCATGTTCGGGCCGCCGGTGGGCGTGTTCGGCCAGGTCAGGGCCTGCTCGGTGCACCACCAGTACTCCTCCAGGGTCTCGCCCTTCCAGGCGAAGACCGGGACGCCCTGGGGGTTCTCCGGGGTGCCGTTCGGGCCGACGGCGATGGCCGCGGCGGCGTGGTCCTGGGTGGAGAAGATGTTGCAGGACGCCCAGCGCACGTCGGCGCCGAGGGCGACGAGGGTCTCGATCAGGACGGCGGTCTGCACGGTCATGTGCAGCGAGCCGGTGATGCGCGCGCCGGCCAGCGGCTGGGCCTCGGCGTACTCCTTGCGGATCGACATCAGGCCGGGCATCTCGTGCTCGGCGAGCGTGATCTCCTTGCGGCCGAAGGCGGCAAGGGAGAGGTCGGCGACCTTGAAGTCCATGCGTCTGCTCCTCGTGGATGGATGCGAGAGGGTACGGCTGACCTGTGCGCCGGGGTCCGGGTCGGTCCGGTGCACGAGCGCAGTCCGTCGGAGGCCCTCTCTCCCCTCGGCCGGTCCGTGGACCGCCCGACCGCCATCAGCAGCGACGCCTGACACCGGTATCGAATCTACACCGAACGGCGGATCACGCCCCAGCCGATCGTGGCCAAGTCGTCGCGGGTTTTGAGGCCATCCGGATGGTCCTTTTCAGGCCTTTTGGACTTTTGGCGGCCCTCCGCCCCGGGAGAGGATCGGGAGGGATCGGGCCTCGTGCGCGATCCGGCAGGACCGAGGTGTGAGGAGAGTTCACGTGACCAGTCCGGCAGGCCTTCCGGAGAGCGGGGGCGCGGGCGGGCGGCGGCTGCGGCTGCTCGCCGTGACCGCGTGTCCCACCGGGATCGCGCACACGTACATGGCGGCGGAGAAGCTCCAGCAGGCCGCGCAGCGGCTCGGGATCGACATGAAGGTGGAGACCCAGGGTTCGATCGGTGCGGAGAACGTCCTGACTGACAACGATGTCAAGCAGGCGGACGGGATCATCATCGCCGCCGACAAGGAGGTGGACCGGGAGCGGTTCGCCGGCAAGCGAGTGCTGTCCACCGGGGTGGCCGACGGCATCCACCGCCCCGAGGAGCTGATCGAGCAGGTGCAGAGCGCGCCGGTGCAGACCGGCTCCGCGGCAGCGGGTCCGGGCGGCGCGGGCTCCTCCGGCGGGGGCGGCCGCGAGCGGAGCACGGCGTACAAGGCGCTGATGAACGGCGTCTCGTACATGATCCCGTTCGTGGTGGTCGGCGGTCTGCTGATCGCCGTCTCGCTGGCGCTGGGCGGTCACGCCACCGCGTCCGGGTACGCGACCACCCCGGGCACCTTCTGGGACCACCTCTTCCAGATCGGCGTGCTCGGCTTCACGCTGATGATCCCGATCCTGTCCGGCTACATCGCGTACGCCATCGGCGACCGGCCCGCGCTGGTGCCGGGCATGATCGGCGGGTTCATCGCGAACACCGGCTCGCTCTACGACTCGAAGGCCGGGGCGGGCTTCATCGGCGCGATCGTGACCGGCTTCCTCGCCGGCCATCTGGTGGTGTGGATCAAGAAGGTCAAGGTCCCCAAGGTCGTCCAGCCGATCATGCCGATCATCGTGATCCCGGTCCTGGCGACCACCGCCCTCGGCCTGTTCTTCGTCTACGTCATCGGCAAGCCGATCTCGTGGGTGTTCGAGAGCCTCACGGGCTGGCTCTCCGGGATGACCGGGACCAGCGCCGTCCTGCTGGGCGCCCTCCTCGGCCTGATGATCGCCTTCGACATGGGCGGCCCCGTCAACAAGACGGCCTTCCTGTTCGGCACGGGGCTGATCGCCTCCGGGAACTACGCCGTGATGGGCATGTGCGCCGCCGCCATCCCGGTCATGCCGCTGGGCCAGGGGCTGGCCACCGTGCTGCGGCGCAAGCTCTACACGGACCAGGAACGCGACACCGGCATGGCCGCCCTCTTCATGGGCATGTTCGGGATCTCCGAGGGGGCCATCCCCTTCGCCGCCGCCCGACCCGCCGCCGTCATCCCCGCCAACATGCTCGGCGGGGCCGTGGCGGGCGCCATCGCCGGGGTCGCGGGGGTGGGCGACCACGTCCCGCACGGCGGGCCGGTCGTGGCCGCGCTGGGTGCGGTGGACCGCTGGGCCTGGTTCCTGATCGCCATCGCCGCGGGCACCGCGGTGACGGCCCTGACCACCAATGCGCTGATCGACATCCGGCGGCGCCGGGGCGGGGCGGCGGCGGAGCCGGCTCTTCCGGCGGCCTCGGCGGCCAGGCCGGTGCTCGCAGGCGTGGGGGCGGGTGCGGGTGCGGCCGGCGGCCTTCCCGGCGGCCTTCCCGGCGGCCTTCCCGGGGGCGCCGGGGAGCCGGGCCGGGCGGTGACGGCGGCCGTGACGGGCGCGGCGGACGCGGCGGCGGCCCCGGCGGGCGGCCCGCCCGAGGTGCTCTCCGGCTATCTGACCGCGCAGACCGTGAAGACCGAGCTGGCGGCGGACACGAAGGAGGATGCGATCCGCGAGATGGCGGAGCTGCTGGCGGGCACCGGCAACGTCCGCGACGTGGACGAGCTGGTCCGGGCGGCGCTCGCCCGCGAGGCGCAGGGCACCACGGGCCTGGGTGAGTCGATCGCCATCCCGCACGCCAAGACGGACGCGGTCAGCCGTCCCACGGTCGGCTTCGCCCGCTCCTCCGCGGGCATCGAGTGGGGCGCCCTGGACGGCACGCGGGCCCGGCTGGTCTTCATGATCTCCGTGCCGGAGGCGGCCGCGGGCGACGAGCACCTGCGGATCCTCGCGCTGCTCTCCCGCAAGCTGATGGACACCGGCTTCCGGGCCCGGCTGACCGAGGCCCCCGACGGCCCGGCGATCCTGGAGGTCCTCGGCGAGATCCGCTGACGGCCGGACGGGGACGCGCGGCCGGGCGCGTGTGCGTACGGCGGACGCGTACGGCGGATCCGTACGCCCGCTCCGTACGCCGAGACGCACACCGGGGCCGTACGCCGACCCGCATGCCGGATCCGTACGCCGGAACCCTGCGTACGGGCAGAGGGCGAGGCCCCCGCGGCGCTGGTGCGCTGCGGGGGCCTCGCCCTCTGCCGTGCCGTCAGTGGCCGGTGCCGGAGCCTCCGGGGCCGCCCGGGCTGGCGGCGGGGTTGGGCCCGGCCGCCGCGGCCGCCTCGTTGTAGATGTCCGGCTCCAGGTAGATCACGCGCGCGATCGGGACCGCGGCGCGGATCCGCTCCTCGGCGGCGTTGATGGCGTGGGCCACCTCGGCCGCCGTGTCGTCGTGCTGCACCGCGATCTTGGCGGCGACGAGCAGCTCCTCGGGCCCGAGGTGCAGGGTCCGCATGTGGATCACGGAGGTGACGGTGTCCCCGTCGACCATCGCCGCCTTGATCTTCTCGACCTCGTCGGTGCCCGCGGCCTCGCCCAGCAGCAGGGACTTGGTCTCCGCGGCCAGCACGATCGCGATGACGATGAGCAGGACGCCGATGCACAGGGTGCCGATGCCGTCCCAGACCCCGTCGCCGGTCAGCAGGGCCAGGCCCACGCCGCCGAGGGCGAGCACCAGGCCGACGAGGGCGCCGAGGTCTTCGAGCAGGACCACCGGGAGCTCGGGGGCCTTGGCGCGCTTGACGAACTCGCCCCAGGTCAGGGAGCCGCGGATCTCGTTGGACTCCTTGATGGCGGTACGGAACGAGAAGCCCTCGGCGATGATCGCGAAGACGAGCACGCCGACCGGCCAGTACCAGGCCTCGATCTCGTGGGGCTCCTTGATCTTCTGGTAGCCCTCGTAGATCGCGAACATGCCGCCGACCGAGAAGAGCACGATCGACACGAGGAACGCGTAGATGTACCGCTCGCGTCCGTACCCGAAGGGGTGCTGCGGGGTCGCCTCGCGCTGCGCCTTCTTCCCGCCGAGCAGCAGCAGGCCCTGGTTGCCCGAGTCGGCCACCGAGTGGACGCTCTCCGCGAGCATCGAGGACGACCCGCTGAAGAGGAACGCCACGAACTTGGCTGCCGCGATGGCGAGGTTGGCGGCGAGTGCCGCCACGATCGCCCTGGTTCCGCCTGACGCACTCATTGCTGCGGGATGTCCCTTCCTCGGTGCGGTCGGCCGGGACCGGCCACCCGCGCTACGGCGGCACATTGTTGCAGCAGCCGGTGCGGACCGCCCGTCAGGCCACCACCGTGGCGCGGAAGACCGTGCCGGTACCGGACAATTCGACCGCCTCCCCCGCGGGTACGAACACCGATCCGCCGGGTGTCAGGGCCAGTTCGCCGTTGCCCGTCCCCCCGTTCCCCGGGCCGCCGGCCGCCGGCCGCACCGCGGGCGCGCCGGCCGTGCACAGCAGGACCTGCGGGGTGGCGTCGGGGAGCCGGTGGGCGGGCGCCCCGGGGGGCAGCACGAACCGGGAGAGCCGGAACTCGTCGATGGGGGTCTCGTAGACCTCCTCGCCGTTGCCCTCGGGCCGCAGCAGGCGGGGTTCTCCCGCCTCGAAGCGGACCACCTTGAGGAGTTCGGGCACGTCCACGTGTTTGGGGGTGAGTCCGCAGCGCAGCACGTTGTCGGAGTTGGCCATGAGCTCGACCCCGAGCCCCGACAGGTAGGCATGCGGGACCCCGGCGCCGAGGAACATCCCCTCCCCGGGCCGCAGTCGTACGTGGTTGAGCAGCATCGCGGCGATGACCCCCGGGTCTCCCGGGTGGTGGTGGGCCAGCCCGGCGTACGGGGCGTACGGGCCGCCGAGCCGCTGGGCGGCGGCGGTGGCCTCGGCGACGGTGCGCCCCATCTCCTCGCGGTCGGCGGTGAGCACGGCGGTGAGCACCTCGCGCAGGGCCGCCTCTTCGGGGTGCGCGTGCAGGAGGTCCACGTACGGCTTGAGGGAGTCGACGCCGAGCCCGGCGAGCAGGTCGGCCGTCTCCACCGGCGGCCGGAAGCCGCAGAGTCCCTCGAAGGGGGTGATCGCGCAGATCAGTTCGGGCTTGTGGTTGGGGTCCTTGTACGTGCGGTGCGGGGCGTCGAGCGGGATCCCGCGGCGCTCCTCCTCCGCGTAGCCGGCCTGCGCCTGGGCGGAGTCGGGGTGCACCTGGAGGGACAGGGGGGCGCCGGCGGCGAGGAGCTTGAACAGGAAGGGCAGTTGGGGGCCGAACCGGGCGAGGGCCGGGGCGCCGAGCTCCTTCTCCGGGTCGGCCGCGATGACCTCCTGGAGGCTGGTCTCGCCCGCTCCGCGGTCCAGCCGGGAGGGCGCTCCGGGATGCGCCCCCATCCACATCTCGGCCTGCGGCTCTCCCGTCGGGGTCACCCCGAGGAGTTCCGGGATGAGGGTCGGCGAACCCCAGGCGTACGGGCGGATGGTGTTGGTGAGGCGGTCCATCGGTCGTCTTCCTTGGAGGAGGGGGGAGGACCGGCGCGGGGCACGGGCGGGTGCCGGTACCGGTCCTCCGGTCGGTGCGCCCCGGTCAGGGACGCCCCCCTGAGGCCAGCGCCAGGTAGGCGGTGGCGAAATCCGTGACGGCGAGGAGTTCGGCGAGGAGTTCCAGCTCGCTGCCCTCCTCCGGTTCGAGCTCGCTGATGGCCGTGTCGTGGCTGAGGGCGAGTTCGCGTGCGGCGGGGGCGGCGGTGAGTGCGCCGGCCGGCCGGTCACGCAGCAGGACGACCCGGGCGTGCAGAGCCTGCGGCTCTTCGACCCGGTCACGGAAGAAGTCGTCGGGATCGGCGCCGGCGGCGAAGGCGCCGGCGAGCAGCACGCCGTGGGCGGGCAGTGCTTCGGGCAGCTGGGCGGCGAGCGCGGGGCGGCCGGCCAGCTCGGCGAGGGTGGCGGCGAAGCGGCGGCCTGCGGGACCGGCCCCTTCGCCCTCGGTCCAGATCAGCGGGAGGGAGTCGGCGAGCTCGGCGGCGAGGGTCTTGGCCGGGTTGCCGTACGTGGCGATGGCCGGGCCGCAGCGTTCGGCGGTGCGGTCGAGCCGGTCGGCGACGAGCTGGAGGCTGTCGGGGGAGGCGGACACCAGCCCGACCTTGTCGAGGAGGACGAGCAGCGGGGTGAGCAGGGCCCACAGGGCTCCGGGACCGGCTGCGGCGCTCTCGTCGTACTCCTGGTACGGGGCCTTGGCCATGGGGACGAGCAGTCCGTGGGCGCCTGCGACGGCCTCGCCGAGCGGGGAGCGTTCGGGGGCCACGGCGACCACGGTGCAGCCGCGCCGGTAGGCCTGCTCGGCCAGGACCGCGAGGCCGGGTTCGGTGCCGTCGATGGTGACGATGAGGAGGAGGTCCACCGGGCCCGCCCAGCCGGGCAGCGCCCAGCGCAAGGCACCGGATGCCGGGGCCACCCCGGTGGGGTGGAGGCGGGTGACGGGGGCGGAGGACCCGGCCAGGGCGCCGAGCAGGTCGGCGACGCCGGTGGCGGCGGTGCCGGGGCCCGCGATCAGGACGGCCCGCGGCCGGCCGTCGGGGCGGAGGTCGGCCAGGCCGGCCTCGGTGGCGTGGCGGGCGGCGGTGCGGACCCGGGCCCCGGCCTCGGCGGCGCCGCGGAGCAGTCCGCGGCGGTCCGCCCGGGCGAGGGCCTCGGGGGCGTCGAGCAGCGACTCGTCGAGCATGACGGCCTCCGGTGGGGTCAGGCGGGGCGGCGGGCCTCGTCCACGAGGAGCACGGGGATGCCGTCGCGTACGGGGTACGCGAGCCCGCAGTCCTTGCCGGTGCAGATCAGCTCGGGCGTCTCGGCCTTGGTCTCGTCCTGCAGCGGAGAGTGACAGGCCGGGCAGGCGAGGATCTCCAGAAGGCCGGCTTCGAGCGCCATGGGGTGTCCCTTCGAACGGGCGGTGCGGTGCGGTTTGGGCCAGGTCAGCGTACCGCCGCACGGGCCGGGGCGCGGCCCGTGCGGCAGGCGGGGTGCGGGGTGCGGCCGCGGGGCGGGGTCAGGCGCGGATGAGCGCGAGGACCTCGTCGCGCACGGCGGCGAGGGTGGCCTCGTCGCGGGCCTCGACGTTGAGCCGGAGCAGCGGCTCGGTGTTGGACGGGCGGACGTTGAACCACCAGTCGTCGGTGGTGACGGTGAGCCCGTCGAGCTCGTCCAGCCGGGCGCCGGGGCGGCCGCTGTACTCGGCGCGGATCGCGGCGAGGCGGGCGGTCTGGTCGGCGACGGTGGAGTTGATCTCGCCGGAGCCGCGGTAGCGGTCGTACGAGGAGACCAGCTCGGACAGCGGGCGGTCCTGGCCGCCGAGGGCGGCGAGGACGTGCAGGGCCGCCAGCATGCCGGTGTCGGCGTTCCAGAAGTCCTTGAAGTAGTAGTGCGCGGAGTGCTCGCCGCCGAAGATGGCGCCGGTGCGGGCCATCTCCTCCTTGATGAAGGAGTGGCCGACGCGGGTGCGCACGGGGGTGCCGCCGTGCTCGCGGACCACCTCGGGCACGGACCAGGAGGTGATCAGGTTGTGGATCACGGTGCCGGTGCCGCCGTGCCGGGCCAGTTCGCGGGCGGCGACCAGGGCGGTGATGGCGGAGGGGGAGACGCCCTCGCCGCGCTCGTCCACGACGAAGCAGCGGTCGGCGTCGCCGTCGAAGGCGAGGCCGATGTCGGCGCCCTCGGCGCGGACCCGGTCCTGGAGGTCCACGATGTTCTTCGGGTCGAGGGGGTTGGCCTCGTGGTTGGGGAAGGTGCCGTCCAGCTCGAAGAACATGGGGACCACGGTCAGCGGCAGCCCGGCGAGCACGGTGGGGACGGTGTGGCCGCCCATGCCGTTGCCCGCGTCCACGACCACCTTCAGCGGGCGGATGGCGGTGAGGTCCACCAGGGACTTCAGGTGCGCGGCGTAGTCGTCGAGGGTCTCGCGCCGGGTGACCGTGCCGGGGGTGGCCGCGGGGGCGGGGGCGCCCGCCTCGCTCCACTGCTCGACCAGGGCGCGGATCTCGTCGAGTCCGGTGCTCTGGCCGACGGGGGCGGCCCCGGCCCGGCACATCTTGATGCCGTTGTACTGGGCCGGGTTGTGCGAGGCGGTGAACATGGCGCCGGGCAGGCCGAGGCTGCCGGAGGCGAAGTACAGCTGGTCGGTGGAGCACAGGCCGATCTCGGTGACGTCGGCGCCGAGGGCGGCCGCGCCGCGCGCGAAGGCCTGGGAGAGCTCCGGGGAGGAGGGGCGCATGTCGTGGCCCACGACGATCGCCGAGGCTCCCGTGACCTGCACGAACGCGGCGCCGAAGAGTTCCGCCAGCGAGGCGTCCCACTGGTCGGGGACGATTCCCCGTACGTCGTACGCCTTGACGATCTGCGACAGATCAGCAGCCACGTGGCCTGCCCTCCTGAGGTCCGGTGTGGATTGACCCAACCTACCCGCACCCGGTGAAGCGCAGGCTTCAGGATTCGGGTGAGCGCAGAACCCGCAGGTGACGACGGGGCTCTCCGGACGGCCCGGAGCCCGGGTTCCCGCCCGCTTCGGCGGCGCGGCCGTGCGGGCGGGCAGCCTCGCGGACGGCGTTGGCGAGGGCTTCGAGGTCGTCGCCGCTGGGGCGGGAGGGGGCCGATCCGTCGGACAGCCGGACGACTTCCCAGCCGCGCGGGGCGGTCAGGCGCTCGGAGTGCTCGGCGCACAGGTCGTAGCAGTGGGGTTCGGCGTAGGTGGCGAGCGGGCCGAGAACTGCGGTCGAGTCGGCGTAGACGTACGTCAGTGTTGCGACGGCAGGGCGGCCGCACGCGGTGCGCGAACAGCGACGTACAGGGCTCACGACGTTGGACGGTACCGCACTCTTGACCGGGCCGCGACGACTCTCCCCCGGCTCACTCCCCCGTGTCGTGACGTGATCTCGGCCATAGGGCCGCCGGAGGGGGTGCGGGAGCGGCCCGCCGGACCGGCCGGGACGGCCTCTCGGGGGGCCCGGCCGCGGGCTACGCTGCGCTTGTGATGGACAGTTCCGTACCTCCCAGCAGCGGTGAGCGGACCGGGGAGCCCCGGGTCCGGCGCCGGGACCGGCACGGCCGCGGCATGCGCGGGCCGGTGGCTCCGCCGCAGGTGCCGCTGGCGGCCAGCCGTGCGCAGCTCTTCGGCGATCTGGTCCAGGACTCGGTGGAGCGGCTGGAGCGCAAGTTCCCGCAGCTCCAGGAGGTGGAGTTCGTGGTCGCCGAGGTGCCGTCGCCGGGCGGGCCGGACAGCGGCTGGAACGACGAGGCGGTGCCGCTGGGCGGGCTGGTCGGGCCGCACGACGGCCGGCCGGCGCGGATCGTCGTGTACCGGCGGCCGGTGGAGATCCGCACGAAGTCGCGGGACGACCGGGCGCTGCTGGTGCACGAGATCGTGGTGGAGCAGGTCGCCGAGCTGCTGGGGCTGGAGCCGGAGTCGGTGGACCCGCGGTACGGGGAGAACGGGCCGGACGCGGACTGACGGCGGTGCGCCCGCCGGGGCGGTCCCCGGCGGGCGGCTCAGTCGCGGCCGAGGACCGACAGGTCCTGGGCGGCCTCCGGTACGGGGACGCTGCCGCGGTCGTCCTGGAAGGTCTGCACGGTGAACATGGCCACTCCGTCGTGCGGCACCGCGAGGGTGCGCGCCGCGTACACGGGCCCGCCCGACACGGTCTCCACGGTCAGCGCGTACGAGCCCTTCAGCCCGGCGGGCGCCGGCGGGGTGACGGCCTGCGTGGTACCGGCCTTGACGGTGTACGTCTTCGAGGCGGGGGTGCCGCCCCCGGTGCCCGCGGAGGCGGTCACCCTGACGGTGGCGTCGGCGCCGGTGGCGGTGAGCGAGAGGGTGGTCCCGGCGGCCCGGTTGTCGGCCGCGGTGGCCCGTACGCCGACGGGGGCGGCGGCCGGGATCAGGGCCAGCTCCTGCTTCTCGCCGGTGCCGCGGACCACGCGCAGGGCGGCGACCACGGGGGTGCGGTGCCGGTCGTCGGCGGGGGTCAGCAGCAGGGAGCCGGGCTCGCCGCGGGTGACGTCCTTGAGGTCCGCGACGGCCGTCATCCCCGACTTGACGTGGAGGGATTCGAAGCCGGCCGGGGTGATGGAGCCGGTGGGTCCGGCCAGCCGCACCTTGAGGTCGGCGTCGTCCTCGCCCGGGGCGTGGACGACGAGTTTGACGGAGGTGGCGTCGGCGGGGATGCCGGGGAGGACCAGGGCGGGCGCGGCGTCCGCGGCGGCGGGCAGCCAGTCGGCGCCCGTTCCGTCCTCCTGGACCTGCACGGTGGCGCCGACCCGGCCGCTGCGGGTGGTGACGTGCGCGGTCAGGTCGGCGACCGGCCCGGCGGTCAGGGTGGCCAGGGAGATCGAGAGCGAGGTCCGCGGCAGCACCTTGTAGCCGTCGGGGTTCTCGTGGGGGGGCTTGACCTCGCCTTCGGGGCCGTAGAGCTGGATGTCGACGACGGCCGTCGTGTCCTCGTCGGGGTTGGTGAGGTGCAGGTAGTCCTGGCGGTTCTTGGCGGTGCCGGTGCCCGGGAACCACAGGTCGGTGTCGGGGGCGGAGCAGGCGGTGCCGAGGAGCCCGCGGGCGGAGCCGACGGGCACGGTGGTGGTCTGCTGGGCGCTCCAGCCGGGGGCGAGGACCCCGTCGGCGGAGCCGGTGAGGGCGGGTGCCTCGGCGCCCGAGGCGGTGGCGCCGACGGGCTTGCCGGGCTCCTTGAGGGTGAGCAGCGCCTTGGGCTTCTTGGCGGCGGTGAGCAGGGCGGCGGTGCCCTTGCCCGCGGCGGTCCCGGGGGTGCCGGCGGGGGTGAAGGCGGTGTACGCGGTCTCGGCCACGTCGGAGCCGCTGGGCACCGGGCACACCAGGGTGGAGCGCTCCACGGGCAGCCGGGCGGCGGTCCGGCCGCCCGCCTCGGCGGGGCCGGCGGGGGCGGTGAACGCGGCGATGCCGGTGACGGCGGCGAGGGCCGCGGCCACGGCGGCCAGGGTCAGGGGTGCGCGGTTCACTGCTGCTCGCTCCCGTCGGGACGCCGGTGGTCCCGGCCGTAGGGGTCTTCGTACGGGTCCTGGTAGGGGGCCGCCTGGTAGGGAGCCTCGTGGGGCGGTGCGTAGGGCGCCTCGTAGTGCTCCTGGTACGCGGCCGGGTCCGGTGCGGCGGGGTACCCGCCCTGGTCGTACGGGAGACCGGTGTGCGGGTCGTAGCCGGTGGGCGCGGGGGCGGGCTCGTAGCCGGCGGGCGCGGGCTCGTAGCCGCCGTCCTGGGCGCCGTACGGGCCGGGGGGCTGGGGGTCGTGGCCGCCGTGGGCCTCGTAGCCGCTCCCGTACGGGCCGTAGGGGTCGGCGGCCGGGGCCCCGGCGTAGGAGGGGGTGTCCCACTGGCCGTAGTCGGGCTGGGCCGGGACCGCGCTGTACGGGGTCTCGTGGCCGGTCCCGGGAACGGCGTACGGGTCGGCCTGCTCGCCGTGGCCGGCCGCCGCGGACTCGGCCTCGGCGGCGCGCAGCCGGCGGGCCCGGCGGCCCTCTCCGTCTGCGGCCTGCGCCGGTACGGCGGCCTCCTCCTCGGGCAGGTCGTCGTCGAGCTCGCGGCGGCGGCCGGGGAGGGCCATCACCAGCAGGACGAGGGCGAGGGAGCCCTGGGCCCAGTGCCAGCCGGTGACCGCGGCGGAGTCCTCGTAGGCGAGGTCGAGGCGGCCGCCGGAGGCGGGGAGCTCGAAGCCCTGGGCCCAGCCGTCGAGGGTCTTCTTGGGGAGGGGCTCGCCGTCCACGGCCGCGCGCCAGCCGGGGGCGGCGGTGTCGGCGATGCGGAGCACCCGGCCGGCGGGCCCCGCGGGGATCGCGGTGTGCGCCCCGACGGCTCCGGCGGCCACGGTGATGGGGTCCTCGCCGGGCTTGCCGGACAGGATGACGGCGCGGGCGACCTGGCCCTTGACCTCCCAGAGGGAGATGCCGTCGAGTTTGCTGAGGCGGTTGAGGCCGGGGGTGGCGTTGAGGACGCGGCTCATCTGCCGGGGGGCGCCGTCCTTGAGGACGACGTAGCGGATCGCGTAGGCGCCGAGCTGGTCGCTCTGGTCGGCGCCGGAGCCCGCGACGAGGCCCGCGACCACCTTGTCGAGCCGGGGGTCGGTGCCGTGCGCGGCGGTGATCTCGGCGTCGCCGAGGCGGGCGCCGGAGCCGCGGACCAGGGTGTACGAGACCTTCGCGGGCGAGTCGCCGAGGAGGACGAGGGTGCGGGGCTGGTCCCGGGAGCGGCTCATCTCGGCCGCGAGGGCGGGCACCTGGACGGGGTCGCGGCGCTCGATCGGGCCGTCGGCCCCGCCGATGACCCAGCCGGCGGCGCACAGCAGCGGGGCGGCTGCGGCGGCGAGGGCGATGAGGCCGGCGAGGGGCTGGCGCCAGCCGAAGCTCTGGGCGGCGACGCGTTCGCGGGCGCCGTCGGCGCCGAGCACGGCCGCGCAGAGCAGGCCGGTGGCGTAGAGGAGGGTGCCGGGGCCGGCCCAGCCGGAGTGGTTGAGCAGGACGGCGGCGGCCAGGCCGGTGAGGGCGGCGGCCCAGGCGGCCAGGATCGCGAACCGCCGTTCCGCGCGCAGCAGGGCGGCGAGCGCGGCAAGCAGGATGCCCGCGAGGAGCAGGCCGCCGGGGGCGCCCGGGCCGCCGGGGCTGGTGCCGAGCAGGTCGAGCGCGCTCGCGGAGCCTTCGCCGTACGGGAGTCCGGCCTCGCGGAGGAAGGCGGAGGGGCCGGTCAGCAGGGAGAGCGACCAGGGGGCGAGGACGAGCAGCGGGGTGGCGGCCGTCGCGAGGAAGCGCGGGGCGTACGTCCTGAGGGCGGCGCGGTGCAGGCCGAGGGCGGCGAGGCCGAGGAGCACGGCGAGCGGCCAGACCACCGGGGTGAAGGCGGTGGCCAGGGTGAGCAGGAGGGTGAAGGTCCAGGTGGCCCGCCAGCTGCCCTTGGCCCCGTCGGCCCCGCCGAAGCCGTACGCGGCGACGGCGGCGCGGGCCATGAGCGGGAGGAGGACGGCGAGGACGGCGGTGCCGAGGCGGCCGCCGGCGAGGGCGCCGGTGACGGCGGGCAGGAAGGCGTACGCGACGGCGGCCCAGGCGCGCAGCAGCCGGGATTCGACGAGCGGCCGGGAGGCGAAGTAGGCGGTGAGTCCGGCGAGCGGCACCGAGCAGACCAGCAGCAGGGTCAGGGCGGTCTGGGTGGAGCCGAGGAGCAGGGTGGACAGGGCGGCGAGGACCGCGAGGTAGGGGGGTGCGGTGCCGGTGCCGCCCGTGCCGACGGCGTGCCATTCCCCGAGGTAGGTGCTCCACAGGGCGCCGGCTCCGCCGGGGGCGGGGAGCAGGGCGCCGCCGCTGAGGGAGCCGCCGGTGAGCAGGGCGCGGCAGGCGGCGAGGGAGACGGCCAGGAGCAGGGCGAAGAGGACGGGTGCGGGCTTGCGGGCGATCCGCTTGAGGCGGGCGAACTGCTCGATCTCCAGGAAGTCCGCGTCGTCTCCGCCGGGTCCGGATTCGACGGATCCGCCGTGCCGGCCGGCGTTGCCGGTTTCGGCTTCGCGGCCGGCGCCGAGGTATCCGGCGATCTGTTCGACGGTGGCGCGCAGGGTGGCGCCGGGCGGGGGGAACAGCGGGCGCAGTTCCTTGGCCGGGACGGCGGGGCGGCCGCGCCTGCGGCGGGCGGCGAGGATCCGGCCGGGCCGGAGCAGGGTGCGGACGAGTCCGCCCACCTCGTCCACGGCCTGGCCGGGGGCCTTGCCGACGAGGTAGGCGAGGGTGCGCAGGACGGTGCCGAGCAGGAGGCGCAGCAGCACGTACGGGAGCTTCGGCCCGGGGGTGTTGACGAGGAGCGTGTGGACGGCGCCGGCCTTGTCCACGCGGTGCGGGCCGGCCGCCCCGCGGCCGGCGCAGTCGACGGTGCGGCGCTCGCGGGCGGCGGCCTCGGCGTGCCGCAGCACGGCTTCGGGGGCGACGAGGACGGTGTGTCCGGCGGACTGGGCCCGCCAGCAGAGGTCCACGTCGTCGCGCATGAGGGGCAGCCGGCGGTCGAAGCCGCCGAGTGCCTCGTAGACGTCGCGGCGGACGAGCATGCCGGCGGTGGAGACGGAGAGGACGGGGCGGACCTGGTCGTGCTGGCCCTGGTCCTGTTCGCGGCGGTCGAGTCCGGTCCAGCGGCGGCCGCTGTGGGCGATGGAGACGCCGACTTCGAGGAGCTGCTTGCGGTCGTACCAGCCGCGGAGCTTGGGGCCGATGATCCCGGCCTGCGGGTTCTCGTCGGCCACGCGCAGCAGTTCGGCGAGGGCGCCGGGTTCGGGGGCGCAGTCGTCGTGGAGCAGCCAGAGCCACTGGACGGGCTCGCCGTGCGGGAGGTCGGGGAGGTCGTACGCGTCGTCGCGCCAGGTGCGGCTGACGGGGTCCCAGCCGCTGGGCCGCTTCAGGTACGGGAGGTCCTCGGGGGTGAGGACGGGGGCGGTGCGGGCGGCCTCCTCGACGGCGGCGCCGAAGCCGGTGCGGCGGGCGAGGTGCAGGACGCGTTCGTCGCCGAGGGCTTCGGCGAGGAGGCGGGCGGAGTCGTCGGAGCTGCCTGTGTCGGCGGCGACCCAGTACTGGACGGGGCGTTCCTGGCCGAGGAGGCCGGCGAGGGCCTGGGGCAGCCAGCGGGCCCCGTCGTGGGCGACGAGCACGGCGGTGACGACATGCCGCGGGAACTCGGGGGCGGCGGCCGACTCATGGGAGGCCGTCGAGTGGCTGTGCACGGACATCGCGGTACGGGCCCTCCGGCCGGGGGTCCGGGGTGGGGTGCCCCGGGAGGCTGCTGGACAGCGCCCCACACTAACGGCTGCGCACACAGCGGTCCGCCTCCTGCGGGGAAGGGGCAGGAGGCGGACCGTTTGCTCTCGTCTTGCTTCGTCGGTGGTGTCCGGATTGCGCGGCCGGGGGTCAGACGGCGGCTTTCTTCAGTCGGCGGCGCTCCCGCTCGGACAGACCGCCCCAGATGCCGAATCGCTCGTCGTTGGCGAGGGCGTACTCGAGGCACTCGGAGCGGACCTCACAGGCGAGGCAGACCTTCTTGGCCTCGCGGGTGGAGCCGCCCTTCTCGGGAAAGAAGGACTCGGGGTCGGTCTGAGCGCACAGTGCGCGCTCCTGCCACCCGGCCTCCTCGTCCGCCTCCTCGACCAGCAGTTCCTGAAACAGCTCGGTCATGTGCGCCCCTCGTCTGTCTTTGCGTCCCCGTGTTGATGCCGTCACCGAATGCGGTCAAACGACACGAGTGAAATTACAAGTGTGTGCATCCGGGGCAGTCAAGCCGAGATCTGCTATTGGGCCCCTTATTCACTCTGCGGAACCAAACGTATACAGAAAGTGTTCATATCGCCAAAAATCGTGACACATGCCATGCGCAACATCCGGCGCACCGGCCTCACCCGTAACGGACGCAGGCCGACGGATCCCTGTTGCACTCCGACGGCGGAAGCGGCGAGGATCACATTCCGGTCACGACATGACGTGGTGACCAGGCACGACTGCGGGCCACCTCCCCGGACACACCATGCACAAACCTTTCTCCGGACACGTTAACCGGATGAGTGAAAGTTTTCGCCCAATCCGGACATTGGGTTGACAGTCGCCCCCGCGGAGCGGTCTCCTTGTCCCCATGTCAGCGACCGCAGCGCTCTCCCGGACCCCCATTCGTGGGTTCCTCTGCGCTGCCCAGGTTCGCTGTTGCTGTCACAGCTGTTGATGCCTCCAGAGCTCCAGCACCGGTCCCCCGCCCCGGGACCCGCGCCCCGCGCACAGCAACCGACCCGAACCACAGCGGCACCAGCGCCCTGACATACGCCTGAGGACACCCTCCCCATGAACAGCGACAGCGACCTCCAGATCGCCGGCGACATCCTCGAGGTCCAGCACCTCCTCCAGCCCGCCAAGCAGCACCCGACCACGGTGGCCGAGTTCGTCGGCCTCGCCCGGGAGCTCGCGGAGGACCGCGCGGAGTGGGAGCACCTCGTCGAGTACGACGCCACCAGCCGCTGGTACCACCGGCTGCGCACCGGGCCGGGCTACGAGGTGTGGCTGCTCAGCTGGGTCCCCGGCCAGGGCAGCGGCCTGCACGACCACGGCCGCTCCTCCGCGGTCATGACCGTCCTCCAGGGCGAGCTGACGGAGCGCAACGGGCGCGGGCACCTCGCCCTCGGCACCGGCGCCGAGCGGGTCATCGCCCCCGGGCACGTGCACGAGATCGTCAACGACTCGCTGGAGCCCGCGGTCAGCCTGCACGTCTACCACCCGGGTCTGACGCAGATGCCGATGCACGGTGCGGCTGCGGGCGCGCATGCGGGTGTGCCGGCGGCTGCGGCGACGGGTGCCACGACGAGCGCGTACGGCAGCACCCCGCACCTGGCCCCGGCAGCGGCGCCGGTCCCGGCTCCCGCTTCCGCCCCGGCGCGGCAGGGCGCGCACCCCGCCTGACAGACTGCGGTGCATGCGCATTGTTGTTCTGGCCGGCGGCATCGGCGGCGCCCGTTTCCTCCGCGGACTGAAGTCCGCCGCGCCCGACGCGGACATCACCGTCATCGGCAACACCGGTGACGACATTCACCTGTTCGGGCTGAAGGTCTGCCCCGATCTGGACACGGTGATGTACACCCTCGGCGGTGGCATCAACGAGGACCAGGGCTGGGGCCGCACCGACGAGTCCTTCACCGTCAAGGAGGAACTCGCCGCCTACGGGGTGGGACCGTCCTGGTTCGGCCTCGGCGACCGCGACTTCGCCACCCACATCGTCCGTACGCAGATGCTCGCGGCGGGCTACCCGCTGAGCGCCGTCACCGAGGCGCTGTGCGACCGGTGGCAGCCGGGGGTCCGGCTGCTCCCCATGTCCGACGACCGGGTGGAGACCCACGTCGCGATCGAGGACCCGGACTCGGGCGAGCGGCGGGTCGTCCACTTCCAGGAGTACTGGGTCAGGATGCGCGCCGCGGTGGACGCGCAGGCCGTGGTGCCGGTAGGGGCCGACCAGGCCAAGCCGGCGCCGGGCGTGCTGGAGGCGATCGCCGGGGCGGACCTGATCCTCTTCCCGCCGTCGAACCCGGTGGTCTCGGTCGGCACCATCCTCGCCGTCCCCGGCATCCGCGAGGCGGTGGCCGCGGCCGCGGCCCCGGTGGTGGGGCTCTCCCCGATCGTCGGCGGCGCGCCGGTGCGCGGCATGGCCGACAAGGTGCTCGCGGCGGTGGGGGTGGAGTCCACGGCCGCCGCCGTCGCCCGCCACTACGGCCCGGAGCTGCTGGACGGCTGGCTCGTGGACACCGCGGACGCCGCAGCGGTCGCGGAGGTCGAGGCCGCGGGGATCCGCTGCCGCGCGGTGCCGCTGATGATGACGGACACGGAGGCCACGGCGGCCATGGCCCGCGCGGCGCTGGAGCTGGCCGGGGCCGGGCGGTGACGGCCCCCTCCCCCGCCCGCCCCTCGTACGAGGTGTGGGCGGTCCCCGGGCTGCCGGAGGTCCGCCCCGGCGACGACCTGGCCGCCCTGATCGCGGCCGCCGCACCGGAGCTCCGGGACGGGGACATCCTGCTCGTCACCTCGAAGATCGTGTCGAAGGCGGAGGGCCGGATCACGGCCGCCTCCTCGCGCGAGGAGGCCATAGACGCGGAGACGGTACGGGTCGTGGCCCGCCGCGGCCCCCTGCGGATCGTCGAGAACCGGCAGGGCCTGGTCATGGCGGCGGCCGGGGTGGACGCCTCGAACACCGCGCCCGGCACGGTCCTGCTGCTCCCCGAGGACCCGGACGCCTCGGCGCGCGGGATCCGCGAGGGGCTGCGGGAGCGGCTCGGGGTGGACCTCGGGGTGATCGTCACGGACACCTTCGGCCGGCCCTGGCGCAACGGGCTCACCGACGTCGCCATCGGCGCGGCCGGGGTGCGGGTCCTGGAGGACCTGCGCGGGGGCACCGACGCACACGGCAACGAACTGAACGTGACGGTCACCGCGACGGCCGACGAACTCGCCGCCGCCGGCGACCTGGTGAAGGGCAAGGCGGGCGGCCTGCCGGTCGCGGTCGTCCGCGGCCTGCCGCACGCGCTCGGCGAGGGCGCGGCCCGCGAGCTGGTGCGCGCGGCCGCCGACGACATGTTCCGGCTCGGCACCTCGGAGGCGGTCCGCGAGGCCGTGACGATGCGCCGCACGGTGCGCTCCTTCACGGCCGACCCGGTGGACCCGGGCGCGGTCCGCCGCGCGGTGGCCGCGGCGGTCACCGCCCCGGCCCCGCACCACACCACGCCCTGGCGCTTCGTCCTGCTCGAATCGGCTGCCGCCCGTACGGAGTTGCTGGACGCGATGCGGGAGGCGTGGATCGCGGACCTGCGGCGGGACGGCAAGTCCGAAGAGTCCGTCGCGAAGCGGGTCAAGCGCGGGGACGTCCTGCGCAACGCCCCGTACCTGGCGGTCCCCTGCCTGGTCATGGACGGGGCGCACGACTACGGCCACGCCCGCCGGGACGCGGCGGAACGCGAGATGTTCGTGGTCGCCGCGGGCGCCGGGGTCCAGAACTTCCTGGTCGCCCTGGCCGCCGAGCGCCTCGGCTCGGCCTGGGTCTCCTCGACGATGTTCTGCCGGGACGTGGTCCGCAAGGTCCTGTCCCTCCCGGACACCTGGGACCCGATGGGCGCGGTGGCCATCGGCCACCCGGCGGAGGCCCCGCGGGAGCGGGCACCCCGGGACCCGGAGGAGTTCATCGCGGTGCGGTGAGGTGTGCACGCACGTGAGGGCCCCGGTCGGATCCGTGATCCGACCGGGGCCCTTCGCGTCGTGCGGGCCGACCGGGCTGTCAGAGGCGGCCGATGTCGGTGCGGGGCATGCGGGGGTGGCGGCGGGGTGGGGTGTGGCCGGTGAGGAGGATGAGGCGGGCGGCCCGGTGGCGCTGGCCGGCGTACGGGGCGAGGAGGGCGAGCATGTCGGTGTCGTCGGCGTCGCGGTTGCCGGCGAGGGCGTAGCCGATGATGCCCGGGAGGTGGAGGTCTCCGGTGGTGACGGCGTCGGGGGCGCCGTTGGTGCGCTGGAGGGTCTCGGCCGAGGTCCACGGGCCGATGCCGGGGATGAGTTCCAGGCGGGCGGCCGCTTCCGGGAGGTCCATGTGGGCTGCCTCCTCCAGGCGGGCGGCGACCCGGGCGGCGCGCAGGATGGTGGCCGAGCGCTTGGAGTCGACCCCGGCCTTGTGCCAGTCCCAGGAGGGGACGGCGGCCCAGGTGCGGGCCTCGGGCATGGCGTAGAGGCCCATGTGGGCGGGGCCGGGGGCGGGGTCGCCGTACTGGCGGACCAGGCGGCGCCAGGCGCGGTACGCCTCGTCGCTGGTGACCTTCTGCTCCAGGATCACGGGGATCAGGGATTCGAGGACCAGGCCGGTACGGGTCAGGCGCAGCCCGGGGCGGCGGCGGTGCGAGGCGTGGACCAGGCGGTGGCGGGGGACGAACGCGGACGGGTCGTCGTCCGCGCCGAGCAGGGCGGGCAGGGCGTCGAGGAGCCAGTCGGCGCCGGGGCCCCAGGCCTCGGCCTCGACCTCCGCGCCGCGGATCGCGACGCGGAGGGTGCCGGCTCCGGCGGGGGTGCGGGAGGCGCGCCAGACCGAGCCGTCGGGGGTGGTGCGGAAGGTGGGGTCGGCGGGGCCGCGGCGGAGGGGGCCGAGGGTGAGGGCGAGGTCGGTCGGGCCGGGCGGGGTCCAGTGGCGGGTCTTCGAGCCGGGGCTGGTGGTGCCCGGGGTTCGGGGGGTGCCGGCGGGTACGGCGGTGCGGCCGCCGCGTACCGCGGTGCGGGTCAGGGGATCGAAGCGGCCGGCCACCCTCTGAGGGTAGCCCTGCGGGGCTGCTCCCCTGCCCTCCCCTTCCCGAGACCGGGGGGATCGGCCTGCGGGCCCCGGTTTCGGCGGCTCCGAACCCGGGTCCCCGCGCCCCGAATTCCCCCGGCCCGAGGGGGCTGGGAGGTACCCCCTGGCGGGACCGGATTCGGCTCCTCGCCGCTTGGATCCGCCCCCCGGCGGGGCTGGAGCCCCTACTCGTCCGACGAGAAGCGGATCGATCCTGCCGGGAGGGTCGTGTGGCACCAGACGCGGGCGCCCGTCGTGAGCTCGTTGTCGGGGCCGATGTGGGCGCCGTCGCCGATGACGGCTCCGGTGAGGACGGTGCGGGGGCCCACGACCGCGGCGGGGCCGACGTACGAGTCGGTGATGACGGCGTCCGCTTCGACGACCGCGCCCGCGAGGACGGCGGTGCCGTGGAGGCGGGCGCCGGGGCCCACCGTCGCCCCGGGGGAGATCACCGTGCCGCCCGAGAGCTTGGCTTCGGGGGAGACCGCGGCGCCTTCCAGGACGAGGGACTCGCCGTGGCGGCCGGGGACGGCCGGGGAGGGGGCGTGGCCGAGGACCAGGTCGGCGGAGCCGCGGACGAAGGCCTGGGGGGTGCCGAGGTCCAGCCAGTACGTGGAGTCCACCATGCCCTGGAGGTGTGCGCCGGCGGCGAGCAGCTCGGGGAAGGTCTCGCGCTCCACCGAGACCGGGCGGCCCGCCGGTATGGAGTCGATGACCGAGCGGCGGAAGACGTACGCGCCCGCGTTGATCTGGTCGGTGACGATCTCCTCGGGGGTCTGCGGCTTCTCCAGGAAGGCGGTGACCCGCCCGGTGGCGTCGGTCGGGACCAGGCCGAAGGCGCGCGGGTCCTCGACCCGGCTGAGGTGCAGGGAGACGTCCGCGCCGGAGGTGCGGTGCACGTCCAGGAGGGCCCCGATGTCGAGGCCGGTGAGGATGTCCCCGTTGAAGATGAGGACCGGGTCGTCGGGGCCGGAGTGCAGCCGGGAGGCGACGTTGCGGATGGCGCCTCCCGTGCCGAGCGGCTCCTTCTCGGTGACGTACTCCAGGTGCAGCCCGAGCGCGGAGCCGTCGCCGAAGTACGGCTCGAAGACCTCGGCCAGGTAGGAGGTGGCGAGCACGATGTGCTCGACGCCCGCCGCCCGGGCCCGGGCCAGCTGGTGGGTCAGGAACGGCACGCCCGCCGCCGGGACCATCGGCTTCGGGGTGTTCACCGTGAGCGGGCGCAGCCGCGTCCCTTTGCCGCCCACCAGGAGGATCGCCTCCGCCGGGGCCTTGGCGGGCCTCGGGGCGTTCGGGGTGGTGGTCGGTTCCGTCAAGGTCAAGGTGTGTCTCTGCTTTCCTGCCGCGCCACGGATGGGTGGTGCGTCAGTGTAGGCAGAGGCTTCCGCTTGCCGTGCGGCACCTGCCCGGAAGGCCCCTCAGCGCCCTTGGAATCGGGCGGCCGTCGACCTGGCCGTACCGAGCTTGCCGTAGAGCTGCTTGCCCGGGCATTCGGTCGCGAAGCCGTCGCGGTGGCCGGAGATGACGTTCAGCTTGACGCTGCTCCCCTTCGTGTAGAGGTTGCCGCCGCCGGAGACGAGGGTGGTCTTGCCGAGCGGATTGGCGCCGAACAGGCCGAGCTTCCAGGCCGTCAGGCGGGCGACGGCCTCCACCGCGACGGCCGGGGGCCGGGTTTCGGTGTACGTGCCGATGACGGCGACGCCCATGCTGTTGCCGTTGAAGCCCATGGTGTGGGCGCCGAGCACGGGCTTGGCGACGCCGCCCGCGCGGCCCTCGTAGACGTTCCCGCACTTGTCGACGGCGAAGTTGTAGCCGAAGTCCCGCCAGCCGCTGCTGACCACGTGGTAGCGGTACAGGCTGCGCAGGACGGCGGGGGCCTCGCTGCAGGCGTAGTTGTTGCCGGAGGCGGTGTGGTGGACGAAGGCCGCCTTCACCGTTTTCGTGTACGCGAAACCGGACTCGCGCAGGGACTCGTCGGCGCCCCAGCCGCGGCGGGTGACGATCCGGGGGCGCGGTCCGATGTACGGGCGGGCCCCGGGGCTGACCTGGCCTTCGAGGGCGTCCCGGGCGTCTGCAGTGGACTCCTCCTGGGTCTGGGCGGGGATCTCGTACGAGCCGAGGGGGGCGAGGGGGAGGTTGGCGGCGGAGGTCTCGGCGGCGGCCGTGCTCAGGCCGACGGTGCCCTTTTCGTCGTCGTCGCCGTCGTCGGCGGGGGTGGGCGGGGCGGGCGGGGATGCGGGGCTTCCGGGGGCTCCGGGGGCTGCGGGGGGTGCGGGCGGGGTGCCCTTGGGCGGGCGGAGCTGCTGGGGGGTTCCCCTGCCCTTGCCGCTCGCCTTGCCCATGCCGCTCGCCTTGTTGTTCTTCTTGGCCTTCGTCTTCGGCTTCTTCGCCTTCTTCGCGTGCCGGGCCGGCTTGTCCTTGTCCCCGCGGGCGGCGGTCGGGGCGTCGGCGGCGGACCCGGCACGGAGGGCGGGGGCCGTCTCCTGCTCCTCCTGCTCCTCCTGCTCCTCCTGCTCGTGCTGGTCGGTGCCGGGGTCGACGAGTTCGACGCGGAGGCCCGCGGGGAGGTGGCGGGCCGGCCCCGGGGCGGTGGCGGTGCGGTGGTCCGGGCGGCCGGCGTACGCGGCGTCGCCCCACGCGTCGTCGAAGCCGGTGTCGCGGCCGGTGTCGCGGCTGGTGTCGTGGCTGGTGTCGCGGCCGGTGTCGCGGCCGGTGTCGAGGCTGGTGTCGTGGCTGGTGTCGTGGCCGGTTCCGGTGGGGTCGGCCGGGTCGTCCGGCTCCGGCTGGACGCGGATCTCCACGCCGTCGGACTCGCCCACCCACAGGGGGGCGGTGCTGCCGCGGACCCGGCCGGAGGTGCGTTCCGCCGCGTCCGGGTCGGCGGAGTGCTCCCGGTTGTGGGTTTCCACGTCCTGCCAGCCGGACCAGGTGCCGGTGCGGGCGGAGCGGGTGCGGACCTGGACCCGGCCGTGGAGTTCGGCGGCCGCGTCGTCCCAGACCACGCCGAGCATCGAGAACTTCTCGACCTCCCGGGCGGACAGCCCCTGCGCGTCCGGGGCCCGCGGCGGGACCGCCGTGCCGGGCGCGGGCGCCACCCGGTCGGCCGTCGGCCCGAGGGGGACCAGGGGCAGCGAACGGGTGGATCCGGCGGGGGCGGACGGGGCCGTTGCCGCCTGGGACGGGGTGGGGAGCGCGAGCGGGAGGGCCAGTGCGGTCACGGCTGCGGCCGCGGTCGCCGTCGCCGTCGCGACTCCGATCGAGGAAGCAAGGTATCCACGCATGACAAGGATGCTGGACACGCATCCGGCGGACCGCCATCGGAGAACTGACGACCCGTCTGGTGACACGCCGTCACCGGTCGCTCGTACGGGCGAGGGCCGGCGGGTCCGTACGGGCGAGCGGCCGCGGGGGCCCGCGTACGCTGGGCCGCGTGAACGCCAACGACCGCACCCCTGCCGACCTGCTGCGATCCGCCATGGCCTCGGATCCGGCCCGCCCGCTGGTCACCTTCTACGACGACGCCACCGGTGAGCGGGTGGAATTGTCCGTGGCCACCTTCGCCAATTGGGTGGCCAAGACGGCCAACCTGCTCCAGGGCGATCTGGCCGCCGGACCCGGGGACCGGCTGGCCCTGCTGCTGCCCGCGCACTGGCAGAGCGCGGTGTGGCTGCTGGCCTGCGCCTCGGTGGGCGTGACGGCCGAGGTGGGCGGGGACCCGGCGGACGCGGACCTGGTCGTGAGCGGCCCGGACACGCTGGAGGCGGGGCTGGCCTGCTCCGGGGAGCGGGTGGCGCTGGCGCTGCGCCCGCTGGGGGGCCGCTTCCCGCAGCCGCCGGCCGGGTACGCGGACTACGCGGTGGAGGTCCCGGGGCAGGGCGACCGGTTCGCTCCGTTCGTGCCGGTGGACCCGGCGGGGGCCGGGGTGAGCGTCTCGGGCACCGAGCTGAGCTGGGAGCAGCTGGTGGAGCGGGCGCGGGCGGATGCCGGGCGGATGGGGCTGGAGGCGGGTTCGCGCGTGCTGTCGGGGCTGGACTTCGACACGTGGGAGGGGTTGTCGGCGGGGCTCTTCGCGCCGCTTGCGGTGGGGGGGTCGGTGGTGCTGTGCCGGAACCTGGAGCGGTTGGGTGAGGCGGGGCTGGCTCAGCGGATGGAGAGCGAGCGGGTCACGCACACGGCTTGAGCGGATCCCGCCGCGGGGATTCGGGGGCTCCGCCCCCGGGCCCCCGCGCCTCAAACGCCGGCGAGGCTGGTTTCGTCCCGCCGCCGGGTAGGTGCGGCCCGCCGCGTGGTTTCGGGGCTCCGCCCCGGACCCCGCGCCTCAAGCGCCGGCGAGGCTGGGGTCGCCCCCGCCACAGTGAGCGTGCAGGCCGCCGTCGGAATTCGGGAGCTCCGCCCCCGGACCCCCGCGCCTCAAACGCCGGCGGGGCTGGGGTCGGCCCCTGCCACCGGAAAGGTGCGGCCCGCCGCGTGGTTTCGGGGCTCCGCCCCGGACCCCGCGCCTCAAACGCCGGCGAGGCTGGGGTCGCCCCCGCCACAGTGAGCGTGCGGGCCGCCGTCGGGATTCGGGAGCTCCGCCCCCGGACCCCCGCGCCTCAAACGCCGGCGGGGCTGGGATTGGCCGCCACCGCGGTGAGCGTGCGGGCCGCCCGCTGCCGGAAGCGGGCGGGCCGGGTGCCCAGCAGGGCGTTATGTTCGGAATGTCACCCACATGGCGGAATATGGGGCCCTGCCCCCGAGACGGCCGATTCGCCCCGATGGATGATCGACGGAGGTCGCAGTCGGGATCCGGCGGCCGGGAGCGGGAAGGGGTGATGGGACCGTGGCGGGCAAGGAAGGCGGGGCGGAGGGCGGCGGTATACCCCGGCCCCCGGTCCGGGGGCGGCACCGGGTGCTCCGGTGGGTCGGGCTGGCGCTCGTGGTGATGCTGGTGGCCGGGGCCGGGCTCGGCTGGTGGGTCTACCGGAAGCTCGACGGGAACATCACCGCCGACACCACCGCGGCCACCGAGCTGGAGAAGTACGAGTCCGAGCGGCCGGCGGTGACCGTGCGCGCCGCGCAGAACATCCTGCTCATCGGGTCGGACTCGCGGGCCGGGAAGGACAACGGCCGGTACGGCCGGGACGCCGGCACCCAGCGCTCCGACACCACGATCCTGCTGCACGTGGCGGCCGACCGGAAGAGCGCGACGGCCGTCTCCATCCCGCGGGACGTGATGGCGGAGATCCCGCCCTGCCGGGCGCCCGACGGCAGCCGCACCGCGGCCCGGTTCGCCCAGTTCAACTGGGCCTTCCAGTTCGGCGGGGCGGCCTGCACGATCCGTACGGTCGAGAAGATGACCGGGATCCGGATCGACCACCACATGGTCGTGGACTTCCAGGGCTTCAAGAAGGTGGTGGACGCCGTCGGCGGCGTCGAGGTCTGCCTGAAGGAGCCGGTGAACGACGCCGAGGCGAAGCTGCGCCTGCCGGCCGGCCGCCAGACCCTGGACGGCGAGCAGGCCCTCGGCTTCGTACGGGCCCGCTACAGCCTGGGCAACGGCAGCGACACCGAGCGCATGGACCGGCAGCAGCAGTTCCTGGCCTCGCTGGTGAAGAAGGTGCGCAGCAACGGGGTGCTGCTGAACCCGGCCCGGCTCTACCCGGTCCTGGACGCCGCCACCTCCGCCCTCACCACCGACCCGGCGCTCGCCTCGCTCCGGGGCCTGTACGAGCTGGTCCGCAGCGTGCGGGAGATCCCGGTGGGCCGGGTGCAGTTCCTGACCGCGCCCCGGCAGCCGTACGCGGCCAACCCGAACCGGGACCAGCTCCTCGAACCCGACGCGGCCAGGCTGTTCCAGCGGCTGCGGATGGACCGGCCGGTGGCCGTGGTCCAGGCCCGGCCGGAGCCCGGCCGGGCGCCCGCGGACCCGGCCGGGACGGCCACGCCTGCCCCCACGTTCACGGGGACCACGGCCGCCGCGGCGACCTGCCGGTAAAGCAATCCCAAAGGCAGTACGTCTCACGGAGCGGGATGCGAACTATGTCCCGTTATAAGGCGAGTGGATTTTGTCACCAGCATGGTTTGAAGCGGAACCGGGCGGATAGGGTGAGCGGTCCGGTGCCCCGGCCGCCTACAGACCAGGCCGTGCACTGCCGGATCGATGACCGAGCGCCTGGGGGGAGGCGCTTCGCGTGGCACCGACGGAGGACCAAGCAACCGTGGATGCGCAAGGCCGTGGGCGGGCGGATGAAATCGACCCCGCAGACCAGTGGGTCCTCAACCCCCGCACCGGCAATTACGAACTGCGACTGGACCGCTCCGCAGAGCAGCCGCCCGCACCGCACCCGGCACCCCCGGCTCCCCGGTCGGCCTCCCGGCCGCGCCGCGCTGCCGCGCCCGCCGGCACCCCCGGCGCCCCGCCCCGTACCGCACCCGGCGTCCCCGGGCCGCGGCGCGGCGACGGTTCCCCGCCCGGCGGCCGCCGGGGCGCGCGCAAGCGCAAGCAGGACAAGCCGCGCGGGAAGAAGATCCTCGCCGTCACGGGCGGTTCGGTGGCCTTCGTGCTGGTCGCCGTCTCGGTGGGCGGGTACCTGTACTACAAGCACCTGAACGACAACATCAAGACCACCGAGATCGTCGGCGGCAGCAGCGGCTTCAAGAAGGACCAGGCGATCAACATCCTGGTCATCGGCACCGACAAGCGGACCGGGGCCGGCAACGAGGGCTACGGGGACAAGGAGAGCGTCGGCCACGCCGACACCACGATCCTGTTCCACGTCGCCAAGGACCGTTCGAACGCGACCGCGCTGTCCATCCCCCGCGACCTGATCACGGACATCCCGGACTGCCCGACCAAGCAGCCCGACGGCTCGATCAAGACGGTGCCGGGCCAGCAGGGCGTGCGCTTCAACACCAGCCTGGGGCAGGGCGGCCGCGACCCCGGCTGCACCATGCGCACCGTCGCCAAGCTCACCGGCGTGCAGCCCGACCACTTCATGATGGCCGACTTCAACGCCGTCAAGACGCTCAGCTCGGCCGTCGGCGGCGTCCCCGTCTGCCTCGACAAGGACGTGGACGACGAGAAGTCCAAGCTCAAGCTGTCCAAGGGCGACCACCGGCTGGAGGGCGAGCAGGCGCTGGCCTTCGTCCGCACCCGGCACGCCTTCGGCAACGAGAGCGACCTGGACCGGATCAAGACCCAGCAGGCCTTCCTCAGCTCGATGATCCGCGAGATGAAGTCGAAGGACACCCTGACCAACCCCAAGAAGCTGTTCTCCCTGGCGGAGGCGGCCACCAACGCGCTCACCGTCGACACGGGGATAGGGAACCTCAACCGGCTGATGGACCTCGGCAACGAGCTGAAGGGCGTCAGCCCCAAGAACATCACCTTCACCACGCTGCCGGTGAAGGACAACCCGCGCGAGCGGGTCCGGGCCACCGTGGTCGTGGACGAGTCCAAGGCCGTCCCGCTGTTCTCGATGATCCAGGCGGACACCTCCCTCACCGAGGTGAAGCAGCAGGAGAAGGCGGCCAAGGACGCGAAGGCCGCCGCGCAGGAAGCTCTGCTCCAAGGCAACCGGGCGCCCGCATCCGACGTCAGGGTGAATGTGTACAACGGTGGCGGCCCCCAGGGCTCGGCCGGGACGACCCTGACCTGGCTGCAGAACTCCAAGGGCGTGCTCAAGTCCGGCAACCTCGGCAACGCCCCGGCGAAGCTGAAGAAGACCACGCTGGAGTTCGCGCCCAACCAGGCCGACCAGGCCCGCGCCCTCGCCGACATCATGGGGCTGCCCGCCACCGCGCTGAAGCAGAAGGCGGCGGACGCGGCTCCGAGGGACCCGATGGTCCTGACCCTGGGTGAGGACTTCAAGGAGCCGGGCATCCCGCTGACGGCTCCCGAGCAGGCCCCCGAGGGGATCCAGCGCGTAGAGGCCGACCAGGAAGTCTGCGCGAAGTAGCCGGCTGCGGCGCGCCCGCAGCCGGCCGGCACCACGGCAGGACCAACGGCCAGACGGCCGCCGGCGACCGCGGCGGGCGCACGGGCCCTGAGCACAGGGCCCGAGGACACAGGACGACCAGGGGGGAACGGGTTGAGGCAGAGCAGTGTGCGGGGGGAGGGTGCGTCCGCGGAGGCGCCCGACGGCATACCGGGCTCCGGCGGCGCGCCCGCTGCGGTGCGCGGCCTGCCTGACGAGCCCGCCTCCGGCAAGCCTGCGGCGCAGGCCGGTACGGGCACCCGCCGGCGCTCCCCCGGCCGCCGGCCCGGCGGCCCCCGCGGGCCCCGCGGCGCGGCCCGCGCCACCCGCCGCGGCCCGCGCCGCGTGCTGCGCTGGATGGCCTTCGGCCTGGCGTTCCTGATCCTCGGCACGGCCGGGGCGGGCTACCTGTACTACCGCCACCTCAACGACGGCATCCAGACGGACGCGCTGAACCTGGGCGACAGCAAGCTGGGCGGTTCGCGGCCCAACGCCTTCGGCCAGATCCCGCTGAACATCCTGCTGATCGGCTCGGACGCCCGCGACGACAAGGCGAACCAGGACCTCGGCGGCGCCCGCGACACCTTCGGCGGCACCCCGCTGGCCGACGTCCAGATGCTGGTGCACGTCTCGGCCGACCGCAGCAACATGTCGGTCGTCAGCATGCCCCGCGACACCCTGCTGAAGCTGCCCAAGTGCACCGACACCGACGGCAAGGTGTACGAGGCCACCCAGGGCTACCGGCTGACGAACGAGTCGCTCGGGCGGGGCGGCCCCGGCTGCACGGTGGCCACCTGGCAGGAGCTCACCGGCATCCCGATCGACCACTTCATGATGATCGACTTCAAGGGCGTGGTGTCGATGGCCGACGCCATCGGCGGGGTCCCGGTCTGCGTCACGGACAACGTGTACTCGCGCGACAGCCAGGGCCACGGCTCGGGCCTGAAGCTCCACAAGGGCGAGAACGTGATCCAGGGCGTGCAGGCCCTCCAGTGGCTGCGGACGCGCTACGGCTTCGAGGACGGCACCGACCTCGCCCGCACCCACGCCCAGCACATGTACATGAACTCGATGGCGCGCGAGTTCCGCAAGAACGCCAATCTGCGCAACCCGCTGAAGCTGCACAGCCTCGCCGAGGCGGCCATCCGGGCCATGGTCGTGGACACCGGCCTCAACCGGATCGACAAGCTCTTCGACCTGAGCATGGAGCTCAAGAAGGTCCCCACCGGCCGCATCACCATGACGACCATGCCGTGGGTCTACAGCAACCGGCTCGAAGGCAAGGTGGAGCCGAAGGAGGGCGACGCCCAGAAGCTGTTCGCGATGGTCCGCGACGACATCCCGCTCGACGGCAAGGGCTCCTCGACCACCAAGCCGCAGACCACCGCCGCCCCGGCGCCCACCGGCTCGCCCGTCGCCGACCCGGCCGCGCCTCCCGGCGAGATCCCGGTGATGGTCCGCAACGCCACCGGCGGCAAGCAGGGCGCGGGCACCGTGCAGGGCCGCGCCACCGAGGTGACCGCACTGCTGGCCGGCAAGGGCTTCACCCGGGCCCGCGCCGACAGCCAGGCCGCCGGCGAGGACACCACCGTGATCCGCTACGCCGGGCTGGACCAGGCCGGCGACGCGCTCGCCCTGGGCACCGCCCTCGGGCTGCCGCCGACCGCCGTGCAGCGCTCCACGGAGGTGTCGGGGGTGACCCTGTTCGTCGGCAAGGACTGGCCCTCCGGGGACAGGCCGGGGGCACCCGCTCCGGGGGCCTCGGCCTCCGGGTCCGCCGCGGCCCCGAAGCCCGGGGACAAGGCGCCCGACTCGGCGCGCCCGCTCAACGGCGACGACAGCGGGGCCTGCATGGAGGTCCAGAAGGGCTTCACCTGGTAGGTCCGCGCACACGCGCAGGGGCCCGGCCCCCGAGTGGAGGACTCGGGGGGCCGGGCCCCTTGCACGACTGCGCCGCGTACGCCGGTCAGTGGGCCGCGGAGTCCGCCCGTACGGAGGGCCGGCGCGAGGCGATGACCTTGCGCGCCAGCGACCGGGGGCTGGTCAGGAAGCCGTATCCCCAGCACATGTGCATGGTCGCCAGGGCCACGGGGATCTGCGCGCGCGCCTTCAGCGGGAGTCCCCGGCCGGCCGGCACCGAGCCCGCGGTGATCGCCGCGAGGTAGCCGGCGGGCACGGCCAGCGCCCACGGGGTGAGCACGGCGCCGGCGAGCAGCCCGGCCGCGATCGCGCACACGGCGGTCGGCGGGGCCAGGTAGCGCAGGTTGATCGAGCCGGAGTGGTAGCGGGCCACCACGTGCCGCCAGCGGCCGTAGTCCTTGTACTGCTTGGCCAGGGCCCGCACGCTCGGCCGCGGCCGGTACTGGACCCGCAGCTCCGGCGAGAACCAGATCAGTCCGCCGGCCTCGCGGATCCGGAAGTTCAGCTCCCAGTCCTGGGCGCGGATGAACTCCTCGTTGTAGCCGCCCTGCTGCTCCAGCGCCTCGCGCCGGAACACGCCCAGGTAGACGGTCTCGGCGGGGCCGGCCTGGCCGCCGGTGTGGAAGGCGGCGTTGCCGACGCCGATCTTCGAGGTCATCGCCGCGGCGACGGCGTCCTCCCAGGCGTTCTCGCCCTCGGCGTGCATGATGCCGCCGACGTTCTGCGCACCGGTCTCCTCCAGGAGGCGGACGGCGGTGGCGATGTAGTTCGGCGAGAGCATGCCGTGCCCGTCGACGCGGACCACGATCGGGTGCCGCGAGGCCTTGATGGCGGCATTCAGTGCGGCCGGGGTGCGGCCGGAGGGGTTCGGGACGGTGTGGACACGCGGGTCCTCGCGTACGAGCTCGGCGGCGATCTCGTCGGTACGGTCCGTGGACGGGCCGAGCGCGATCACCACCTCCATCTCGCCTGCGTACTCCTGCCCGAGGATGTGGCGGACGGAGTCGCGCAGATGGCGCTCCTCGTTGAGCACCGGCATGATCACCGAGACTGCGGGCTGCTGGGTGGGCATGTGGTCCTTCATAAGGTCGGTAACGGTGGTCACGTTACCGCGTACGGGGGACACGGGTGCGCGCCGGAGGAGCGGCGCCGCCGGGCGCTGATCGTATGGGCCTACCGTGTGGCGAATCCCCACGCCTTCTTCCCGCCCCCCGCGGAGGTGTCCCCGTGCCCCACCCGCACCGATCCCCCAGTCCACGGCACGCCCGGACCCGGCGCCCGGCTCCGGGCAGGCGGACGGCGCGGCCGCGCTGGGGCGTGCGGCTGGCGACCGGGCTCTCGGTGCTCGTGCTCGGCTCGGGGGCGGTCGGGCACGCCGTCATGACGGGCCTGGACACCGGCATCGAGCGGGTGGACCCGTTCAAGGACATGAAGAACCGGCCGCAGGCGGGCCACGGCCTGAACTTCCTGCTGGTCGGCACCGACGGCCGGGACAAGATCAGCCGGGACGACAAGCGCGAGTACCGGCTCGGCGGCGCCCCCTGCCACTGCACCGACACGATCATGCTGGTGCACGTCTCCGGGGACCGGGAGCGGGCCAGCGTGATCAGCCTGCCGCGGGACAGCTATGCGGAGGTGCCCGCCCACACCGACCAGTCCAGCGGTCAGCACCACGGCCCGCACCCGGTGAAGCTGAACGCGGCCTACGCGGAGGGCGGGCCGAACCTGACCGTGCGGACCGTCGAGAACATGACCCGGGTGAAGATCGACCACTATCTGGAGGTGGACTTCACCAGCTTCATGAAGACGGTCGACGCCATGGGCGGGGTCGAGATCTGCACCGCCAAGGCCATGCGCGACTCGTACACGGGCCTGGACCTGCTGCCCGGCACCCACCGGCTGACCGGCGGGCAGGCCCTCCAGTACGTGCGGTCCCGGCACGTCGACGGGGCCGCGGACCTGGGCCGGATGCAGCGCCAGCAGCGGTTCCTGGCGGCCCTGATCAAGCAGGCGACCACCGGCGGGGTGCTGCTCAACCCGGTCAAGTTCAAGGAGGTCAGCTCCACCCTGCTGGGGTCGGTGCGGGCGGACCGGAACTTCGGCTCGGAGCAGATGCTGGCCCTGGGGCAGGCGATGCGCGAGTTCACCCCGTCCTCCTCGGAGTTCGCCTCGGTGCCGATCGCCCCGGGCGGCTCGCCGGTGCCGCGGCTGGGCTCGGTGGTGCGCTGGGACGGGCCGAAGGCGGCCCGGCTCTTCGAGGCGCTGCGCGAGGACAAGCCGCTGGCGCCGCCGCGGAAGCAGCCCGCCGAGCCGGCCGTGCTGGTGGACGTGGCCCCGCAGCAGATCCGGGTGCACGTGGAGAACGGCACCCGGATCGACGGGCTCGGCGGCCGGGTGGACCGGGCGCTGCGTGCCACCGGCTTCAACACCACGCAGGCCCCCAGTGCCGGGGCGAGCCGGGACGTGCAGCGCACGGTGGTGGCGTACGACCCGCGCTGGGACCGCTCGGCGCGCACCCTGGCCGCGGCGCTGCCGGGCTCGGAGCTGCGGGCGGTGCCCGGGCTGGGGCCGACCCTGCGGGTGACGGCGGGCACGGAGTACCGCCGGGTGGTGCGGGTGCGGGCGGAGGACCCGTACCAGGGCGAGTTCGGGGTGGTCACCGGGGACCAGGTGACCTGCAACCCGACCTGAGGGGGCCGGGCCGGCCCCGCGTACGGGCCGGCCCCGCGTACGGGTCCCGCGTACGGCGGGGCCCCGGGCTCAGTCGTCCAGGCCCTCGGCCGCGCGGCGCTCGCGCAGCTCCCGGATCGCGCGGCGCTTGGCCAGGCGGTGGGTGCGGCGGATCATCGCCTCCTGGTAGCGGCGCTTGTCCTGGTCGGTCTCCGGCAGGACCGGGGGCACCTCGCGGGGCTTGCCGTCGGCGTCCACGGCCGCGAAGACGAGGTAGGCGCTGCCGACCTGGGTGGGGGGCGTGGACTCGTTCCACCGCTCGGCCAGCACCCGTACGCCGATCTCCATGGAGGACCGGCCGGTCCAGTTGCACTGGGCCTTCACGTGGACGAGGTCCCCCACGCGCACCGGCACCAGGAAGGCCATCTCGTCCATGGAGGCGGTGACCGCGGGCCCGCCGGAGTGGCGCCCGGCGACCGCGCCCGCCGCGTCGTCGACCAGCTTCATGATCACGCCGCCGTGCACCGTGCCGAGGAGGTTGGTGTCGTGGCTCGTCATGATGTGGCTGAGCGTGGTGCGGGAGGCCGAGGTCGGCTTGCCCACGAGGTCACCGGGTATTTCAGTCATGGAGTCACCATAAGCCGGTGACTTCGGCCCGACCGTGCAACAGCCCGGGTACGAAGTGACCCCCGCCCTGTCGGAGGGCCCTCCGGGCCAGGCATCCTTGTCCGCATGAATGACTGGCCCGATGGCTGGAACGACGACCGCGACGGACGGCGCGACGAGCGCTACGGACGCGGCAGCTCCCACACGCAGCCCGAGGGGCCCCGCGTGATGCGGCACGTCCAGCGGCAGCAGCCCCCGCGCCCGCAGCGGCCGGCCGGCCCCCCGCCGTCCGGTTACGGGGTGCCCCCGCAGCAGGGCCGGGAGCACGACACGTTCGCCGGCTACGACAGCGGCTACAACACGGGCCAGGTGTACGGCTCGCCCGCCGGCGGCCCCGCCGGCCGGTCCGGGCAGGGCGGCCACCCGGGCGGTCCGCCCGCGCCCCCGTCGGCGCGCCCCGGCCGGCCCCCGCAGCCGGCTCCGGACTGGCGCAAGCGGATCAAGGTGGGGTCGATCGTGCTGGCCTCGGTGCTGGTGGTCACCACCATCGGCACGTACTTCTGGGCCGACTCCAAGGTGCGGCGCGAGGTGGACCTGTCGAAGGTCATCGAGCGCCCCGAGGACGACGACTGCACCACGTACCTGATCGTCGGCTCGGACAGCCGCGAGGGCATGTCCGACGAGGAGAAGAAGAAGCTGCACACGGGTTCGGCCGAGGGCAAGCGGACCGACTCGATGATGATCCTCGCCGCGTGCTCCGGCGGGAACTCGATGATCTCGCTGCCGCGCGACTCCGACGTGGAGATCCCGTCCTTCGTCGGCTCCGAGTCCGGCAAGAAGTACCCGGCCAAGGGCCTGCGCACCAAGCTGAACGCCGCCTACGCGATGGACGGCCCCGAGCTGCTGGTCCGTACGGTCGAGTACAACACCGGGCTGCGCATCGACCACTACGCCGAGATCGGCTTCGCGGGCTTCGCGAACATCGTCGATGCGCTCGGCGGGGTCGAGATGAACATCGAGAAGGGGTTCAAGGACAAGAAGTCCGGGGCCGACTTCAAGGCGGGCAAGCAGACCCTCAACGGGGAGCAGGCCCTGGCCTTCGTCCGCACCCGGTACGCCTTCGCGGAGTCCGACCTGGCGCGGACGAAGAACCAGCAGAAGTTCCTGTCGGCGCTGGCGAGCCAGGCGGCGACCCCGGGCACGATCCTCAACCCGTTCCAGCTGTACCCGACGCTGGGCGCCGGCCTGGACACGCTGATCGTGGACGAGGACATGGGCCTGTTCGACCTGGGCGAGATGTTCTTCGCGATGAAGGGCATCAGCGGTGGCGAGGGCACCTCGATGAACATGCCGATCTCGGGCAGCCGGGGCGGGAACCTGGTCTGGGACAAGGCCAAGGTGAAGCAGCTGGTCAAGCAGATCCAGGACGACGAGAAGGTCACCGTCCCCGCGAACTGACGGGGAGCGTACGGGACTGCCCCGCGGCCGGGGACGGCGGCGGGGCAGTCGTGCGTCTGCGCGTCAGTCGCGCAGGTTGATGGGGGCGCGCCGGCGGACCCCGTCGAACTTCGCCGGGTCGATCGGCGGCCGCGGGGCCGGTTCGGCGGCCGCCAGCCGGATGGCGTCCCGGCCGGCGAGGGCCACCCGCCACTGCCCCAGGTGGGGGCGGGTGCCGTGGGCCCCGGCCGCCTGCTCGTGGAGTCGGCGGACGGCGTGCTCGCGGCGGTCGTCGAGAACCCCCGGGACCAGGTTCAGGTGGGCGCCGGGGGCCACGTACGCGTCCTGGCAGAGGATCCGGCCCACGGCGAGGGCGGCCTTGTAGCGGTCGCTGTCCACGGACGCCTGGCCGGGCGGGGCCTTCGGGTCGTTCCAGTCCGGGGTGTCCGCCTGCGCGAGCACGGGCGGCCGGCCGGCGAGCCGGAGGCCGTCGCAGTCGAGCAGGTGGACGGCCGGGGCGGGCCGGACCGTCCACAGCACGTTGGCCTGGGAGAGGTCGCCGAGGACCAGGCCCATGGCGTGCAGCCGCTCCAGCAGCTCGACCAGGGCCACCGCCAGGGTGTAGCGCTCGGTCGGGCCGGGCTGCTCCACCCCCTTCCAGGCGGCCTTGGCGGGCCGCAGCAGGTAGGCGAGCTCGGTGAGCTTGGTCGTGCCGTCCGCGGTGGTCCAGGTCAGGGTGGCGGGCGCCTCGTACATCAGGAAGCCGGTGACCCGGTGGCCGTCGGTCACCCGGCACAGCGGCCAGGCGGTCCCGGCGTCCAGCCGGTCGCGGTCGGCCGGGCCGAGGGCCTGGCGGACCGCGACCAGGTCGGTCAGGGCGCTGCCGGCCACCCGGTGCGGCTCCCGGTAGCTCTTGTAGAGCACCCCGGGCAGGCCTTCGAGGGTGTGCACCTCGCCCTGCCCGCCGTCCCCGATCTTGCGGGCCGGCCGCAGGCTGCCGAGCGGGACGTCGGCCCCGTCCGCGACGGTCACGGCGTGCCCTCCCAGAGGCAGACCGCGGTGCGGTCGTCGTCGTAGGACTTCACCCGGTACTGGAGCTGCCAGAGGAAGTCCACGGGGCCGGGGACGTGGGCGTGCGGGCCCCAGCTGTCGGCGAGGAAGGCGCGCATGCCGGGGTCCCCGGCGAGCGGGGTGGACAGCCCGTCCGTGCACAGCACGAACACGTCCCCGGGCAGGGACGGGCCGAGGATCCGGGCCTGGGTGTGCCGGGTCCCGGGCAGGGCCGCCGTACGGGTGTCGATGATCCCCGCCCCGCCGCCGGGGGCCCCGCCGGGCGCGGTGTCGGGGGCGGCCGGGGTGTCCACGTCCAGGTACCAGCCGCCGTCGCGCAGCAGGGCCGCGCCGCCGTCGCCCACGGCGAGGAAGCCGCGGGAGCGCAGCTGCGGGTCGAGCGGGACGAGGAGGGCGCGGAGGGTGGTGGAGTAGTCCTCGGGGCGGCGGCCCGCGGCGGCGGCCCGCTGGGCGAGGCGTTCTCCGACGCTGCCGAGCACGGAGTTGACCAGGGCGGTCAGGGCCAGCTCGTCGTGTTCGCGCACGCAGCGGACCAGCTCCGGGGCGTGCTGGTCGAGCCCTTCGGCCAGGTCCCGGCAGACGGCCTGCGAGCCGGTGTGGGAGCGGGGGGCGGAGCCGACGCCGTCCGCGACGGCGAGCAGCAGCAGGCCGGTGCGCGGCTCGCCGAGCCGGGCCACGAGGACGGAGTCCTGGCGGGGCTCGCCGAGGTGCCGGTGCGAGTCCCCGCGCACGGAGGCCGCCCGTACGGTCAGCGGGCCCTCGGCGGCCCCGTCCACCACCAGGTCCGGCACGGCCGCGGCATCGGCGTCACCGCGTACGGGCACGGCGGCGGCGGGCACGGGCGAGTACAGCGGGGGCTTGGGCCCGCTGAACCAGGGATCGCCGAGCCGGGGCACGGCGGGGGCCGCCGGCACCGTGCCGGGGGCGGGCGGTTCCGGGGCGGGAACCGCCTCCTCGGCGGGGGGCGGTGCCGCTGCCGCTGCCGCTGCCGCTGCCGCTGCCGGGGCGGTGTCCTGGGCGGGGGCCGCATGCCGGCCCGCGGCGGACGGCTCCGCCGCGGGGTCCCGGCGGGCGGACCCGCCGTACTCGCCGTCCTCACGGGACGAGACCAGCGGAACGGGCTCACGGCGAGCGCGGTCCTCGCGGGACGGGGGCCGGGGAGCGGGCTCGGCGTGGACGCGGTCCTCGCGGGACGAGGACCGGGGGGCCGGCTCGGCGTACGCGCCGTCGGCACGGGAGGAGGCCCGGGGAGCGGGCTCGGCGTACGCGCCGTCGGCACGGGAGGAGGCCCGGGGAGCGGGCTCGGCGTACGCGCCGTCGGCACGGGACGGGGCCCGGGGAGCGGGCTCGGCGTACGCGCCGTCGGCACGGGACGGGGCCCGGGGAGCGGGCTCGGCGTACGCGCCGTCGGCACGGGACGGGGTCCGCGGCGCCGGGGCGCCGTCAGGGCCGTCCGCGCGGGACGAGGTCTGCGGAGCGGAGTCGGCCGGGGTGCCGTCCGCGCGGGACGAGGGGTCCGGAGCGGGGTCGCCGTGGGCTCCGTCCCCACCGGACGGCGTGCGGCGGCCCCGCTCGCCTCGGGCGTCCTCCTCGTGGGACGGCGTCCGGGGCGCCGGCTCGCGGCGGGCGGGCTCCTCGTGCAGGCGCTGGGACGGGTCCTCGAACGGGGGCACCTCGTACGAGGGGACCTCGTAGTCCGGGACCTCGTACGGCGGGGCCGCGCCCGGGGGCGGGTCGTAGGGGTCGGAGGGGCCCTGCCCCGAGGCCGCGGCGATCCGCGGGTCAGGGGCCTCCGCGGTCGCCCGGGGCGGGACCGGCCACTCCTGCGGGACCTGGCCGGGGCCCGGGATCCCGCCGTGGCCGTGCGAGGTGCCGGGGGCCTGCGGCCAGCCGGCACCCTGCCCCCAGGCAGCCCCTTGCGTGGGGCCGGGCCCGTGCCCCTGGCCCTGGCCCTGGGCCCGGCCCAGGCCGTGGGGAGCCTCCGGGCCGTGCGGCGGCCCGGAGTCGTGCGGCGGGCCGGGGGCCTGGGAGCGGCCGGAGGACCGGGACGGGTCCGGGGACCGGGGCGGGTGGGGGCGGGAGTGGCGGCCCACGATGCCCGGGGGGAGGCTGTCGAAGGCCTCGTTCAGTACGTCCGGGGCCGGGACGGAGCGGCCGTCCGGGCTCTTGTCCTGCTGCATGCGGCTCGCCTCAGAGCTTGTCGAGGGACACGGTGGTGAAGCCGGGCACGGTGTCGTCCACGGCCAGGTTGAAGCCCCCGCTGCCGTCCGCCGCGATGCTGTTGGCGGAGCGGACGATGGAGCGGGTCAGGCTCGCGGCGAACTCGCGCAGGGCCGCCGCCGGGGAGACGCTCGTGTCCTCCTGCATGAAGGCGCGGAAGTTGGCGACGTGCCCGATGGTGTGCCGGTCGGCCTCGCCGATGCCGAAGGCGATGATGTTCGGCCGGTAGCGGGCCTCGGTGAGGTCCTTGTGGGCGTCCATCCAGCCCTCGTCGGTGGGCCCGCCGTCGGAGAGGAAGAAGACCACCGGCCGGTAGACCTCGTGCCCCTGCGCCTTGAGCGCGTCCACGTCGGTCTCGATGCTGCGCAGCAGGGTGCGGAAGGCCTCGCCGTACGCGGTGAGCCCGCCGGCGGCGAGCCCGGGCAGCGAGTCGATGTCGCTGAGGTCGACGAGCGGCTGGAGGACCGTGGCGGTGTCGGAGAAGCCGATCAGCGCGAAGCGGGTCTTGTCGGCGACCGTGGGGTTGGTGCTGATCTCCTTGTGGAGCTCCGGCAGGGCGCTGTTGATGCTGTTGAGCGGGTCTCCGACCATCGAGCCCGATTCGTCGCACACCAGGTAGAAGGGAAGGATCTGCACGGCGCACGCCTCCTGTTGTCAGTACGTGTAGAAGTAGATCTCGATGTCCGCGTGGCCGCCCGAGGAGCCCTGGACGAAGAAGTCGCGGGTGGTCGCCCCGGTGAACATGTCCGGACGGGCCTTCGCCAGCAGGGAGTTGATGCGGCGGGCGTACTCGACTCCGCTGCCCACGTCGGGGCTGCGGCCGAAGGTCAGCACGAACGCCGCCTTCCGGCCCTGCCACTTGGCGGTCCCGGACCGGATCCGGTTCACGATCCGGTCCGTGTCCCCCGCGTCGGCGTCGAGCGAGAACTCCTTCGCGGAGCGGACCACCGCGCGCGGGCCCTTCGGCTTCGGCTTGGCGGAGGGGGTGGCCCCCGGCTTGGCGTGCGGGGCGGCCTGGGCGGCGCGCACGGGGTCGCCCTGGTCGCCCATGGCGACGATGGCGAGCACGAGGAGCATGTCGGCGAAGAGCCAGCCCGCCAGGTGCAGCGGGTTGAAGCGCGGTCGGGGGCGGGCCCGCAGCCGGGGCCGCCGGGCGGTCACCGCGGGTCCGCGGGCGGCGGGCCGGGCCGGCCGTCCCGGGGCGGTACGGCGTCCCGGGGCGGCGGTACGGCGTCCCGGGGCCCGGTCTTGTCGAGCGCGACCGCCGGGCGGCCGGAACCGGGCCGGTCCCGGGGCACCCCGTCCTGCGGGGGCCGGTCCTGCGGGGGCCGGTCCTGCGGGGCGTACGGCGGCGGTCCCGGCTCCCCGTGCCCGGCGGGTGCCCCGGAGCCGCCGGGTTCACCGAAGCCGGCCGGCCCGCCGAAGCGTCCCGCGCCCCGGGCGCCCCCGGCTGCCGGATCCTGCGGGCCCGCGCCGGCCGCCGGGCGGGCGGCCATGGCCTCGGCCAGCTCGGCGAACCGCTCGGCGGCCGCGCGCAGCGCCCCGGTCTGCTCGTCGAGCCGCAGCACGGCCTGCTGGGAGGTGACGACGGCCTCCGCGGTGCGGTCGGTGACCTCGCCGAGGCGGGAGAGCACCTGTACCGAGATGTCGGTGGCGATCTCGGTGCTCGTCGTGAACGACCGCTGGGCGGCGGCCAGGACGGTGACGGAGTCCTCGACCCGGTCCCCCGCCGAGCTCAGCGCGTCGCGCACCTCGCCGTTGACCGTCCGTACGTCCGCGAGTGCCTGGCGAACGGTCGTCCCGCTCTCGGCCACGGCGAGTTCGAGCCGCTCGCCGTTCTTCTCCAGCGGTCCGGTGAGCGAGGCGATGGCCTGCTCGATGTCGTCGGCGTTGCCGGCCACGGCCGCCTCGACCCGGCCGACGGCCAGCTCCAGCGGGCGCACGGCGGACTCGACGTGGGCGATGCGCTGTTCGGCGCCCTGTACGGCGTTCTCGACGGCGGCGGCCGCCGCGTCCAGCCGGCGGTGCACCTTGAGCGCCTGCTCGCCGAGTTTGCCGAGGGTGGCCGCGGCCCCGGCGAGTTCGGCGGCGAAGCGCTGCGGGGAGGACAGCCGGCGCTCGTTGAGGAGCAGCTGGGCCCGGGTGAGGGCCGGGACGAGCTCGGCGAGCAGGGCGTCGGAGGTGCGCTGGAGGTCCTCGGCCCGGCGCTCCGCCTTGGACCGGCGCCAGCCGTGCACGCTCACGAGGGCGAACAGCAGCAGGATGACGAGGGTGGCGGCGAGGGCCACGTGCCCGAAGGTGAAGGCTCCCGTCAGCCGGCCCTCGAAGCCGGACTGCCAGAGCTGGAGGAAGGGCCGGGCCGCGGCCTTGGGTTCGGCCCCGATCAGGGCCTCGTACGCGCTGGTGGCCCGGCTCAGGCCGAACCAGGTGATCAGGAGCGGTACGAACACCAGGGCGCCGATGAACACTTCCAGGCGGTTCCACCAGAGGGGTTCCGGTATCCCGGGGTCCAGGGCCGCGAGGCTCTCCGGCCGGGCGTAGGCGCGCAGGAGGTCCACCTCGGTCCAGGGGTCGATGTCGCCGGCTCCGATCCCCTGGAGGGCGTCGGCGAGTGTCGTGAGTTCGTCGCGCCGGGAGGCGAGTCCCGGGCGGGCGGCCAAGTTCCTGAGCTGTGAGGCGACCTCGGGTGCTGTCGCCAGTGCCCCTACGGGCATTCCCCACCCCCATGACAGAAAGCCGTCGGATCATAGCCCACACCGACAGAGCGTCATATGATCATCCATCAGCTCAGGGGGAATGCGCATGAGTTCGGACAATCGGCAGCGCGGAGTGATCCGGCTGCGCGGGGAGCAGGAGCCCGCGCGCAGGCTGCTGACGAGGGAATCCCCGCAGGTGAGGATCGGCGGGCGGGGTGTACTCCAGGCCAATCTGAACTGGCTCCCGGCGGCGCGCGCGGACGTCAATCTGTGCTGCATGATCCGCTTCACGGACGGCAGCGCCACCTGTGTGCAGGCGCTGGGCGACGACTTCGGCGCACTGGGCGCGTGGCCGTGGGTGGCCCTCGACCAGGACGACCGTACGGGTGCCAGCGCGGACGGCGAGACCCTGCGGGTGAACCTGGCTCAGCGCGAGCGCTTCGCCCGGCTGCTGTTCTTCGTGTACATCTACGAGGGCTCGGCGGACTTCCGCCGGCTGGGGGCCTCGGTCACGGTGACGGAGCCGGCCGGCCCGGGCTGCCGCATCCTCCTGGACGACTCCCCCGCCGGGTCCACGGGCTGCGCGATCGCGCTGGCGGTCCCGCAGGCGGGGAGCCTCGCGGTGCGCCGCGAGGTCACCTGGTTCACGAACACGGCCACCGCCGGGCCGCACGAGAAGATCGACCGCGCCTACGGCTTCGGCATGGAGTGGACCGTCATGCCCAAACGCCCGCTGCCCCCGCCGGGCCAGGACCGGCCGGGCGGGCGCGGCCCCGGCTGGTGAGGGGGCCGTCCGAAGAGGGGGCCCGGGCGCCCGGACATGCCGAAGGCCCCCGGCGCGCTGCCGGGGGCCCTGTGCGGCGGGTGCTGCGGGCGCGCTACGGCAGGTTGCGGGCCATGACGATGCGCTGGACCTGGTTCGTGCCCTCGTAGATCTGGGTGATCTTGGCGTCGCGCATCATGCGCTCGACCGGGTAGTCGCGGGTGTAGCCGTAGCCGCCGAGGAGCTGGACGGCGTCCGTGGTGACCTCCATGGCCACGTCGGAGGCGAAGCACTTGGCGGCGGCGCCGAAGAAGGTCAGGTCGCCGTCGACGCGCTCCGACTTCGCGGCGGCCGCGTACGTCAGCTGGCGGGCGGCCTCCAGCTTCATGGCCATGTCGGCCAGCATGAACTGGATGCCCTGGAAGTCGGCGATCGGCTTGCCGAACTGCTTGCGCTCCTGGACGTAGCCCTTGGCGTAGTCGAGGGCGCCCTGCGCGATGCCGAGGGCCTGGGCCGCGATGGTGATGCGGGTGTGGTCCAGGGTCTTCATGGCGGTGGCGAAGCCGGTGCCCTCCTCGCCGATCATGCGGTCGGCGGGGATGCGGACGTTGTCGAGGTAGACCTCGCGGGTCGGGGAGCCCTTGATGCCGAGCTTCTTCTCCGGGGCGCCGAAGGAGACGCCCTCGTCGGACTTCTCGACGACGAAGGCGCTGATGCCCTTGGAGCGCTTCTCCGGGTCGGTGACGGCCATGACCGTGTAGTACTCGGAGACACCGGCGTTGGTGATCCAGCGCTTGACGCCGTTGAGGACCCAGAAGTCGCCGTCGCGCACCGCGCGGGTCTTCATGCCCGCCGCGTCCGAGCCGGCGTCCGGCTCGGAGAGGCAGTACGAGAACATCGCGTCGCCCTTGGCCAGCGGGCCCAGGTACTTCTTCTTGAGCTCCTCGGAGCCGGAGAGGATCACCGGGAGGGAGCCGAGCTTGTTCACGGCGGGGATCAGCGAGGAGGAGGCGCACACGCGGGCGACCTCTTCGATGACGATGACGGTGGCGAGGGCGTCGGCCCCGGCGCCGCCGTAGCTCTCCGGCACGTGGACGGCGTGCAGGTCGTTGGCGACGAGGGCGTCGAGGGCCTCCTGCGGGAAGCGGGCCTCCTCGTCGACCGCGGCCGCGAACGGCGCGATCTTGGCCTCGCACAGCGCGCGCACGGACTCGCGGAGCATGTCGTGCTCTTCGGTCACGCGGTACAGGTCGAACTCCGGCTGTCCCTTACCCGCCAAGGTGTCTCACTCCCAAAGTGACGCTAACTACCGTTAAGTAACAAGAGCTGAAATGCCAGCTTAGAGCCCGGCGGCCCCGCAGCGGTATGCGCCCCGTACGTGAGCTGCGTGACAGCGCGGTCCCGCAGGGCAAACGTCCCCCGAACGGGCCCGACTATGCTCGGGGGCCGCACACCGCACCGCAGCATCCCCAGGAGCACGCGCATGGCCCTCAAGATCACCGTGATCGGCACCGGCTACCTCGGCGCCACGCACGCCGCTGCCATGGCCGAACTGGGATTCGAGGTCCTGGGGCTGGACATCGTCCCCGAGAAGATCGAGATGCTGGCCGCGGGCCGGGTCCCGATGTACGAGCCGGGGCTGGAGGAGCTGCTGAAGGCGCACGCGGCCGGGATCGAGGGCTCCACCGGCCGGCTGCGCTTCACCACCTCGTACGCGGAGGCGGGCGCCTTCGGCGACGTGCACTTCATCTGCGTGAACACCCCGCAGAAGCACGGTGAGTACGCCTGCGACATGAGCTACGTGGACGCGGCGGTGGAGTCCCTGGCCCCGCACCTGGAGCGGGCGGCCCTGGTCGTCGGCAAGTCCACCGTGCCGGTGGGCTCCGCGGACCGGCTGGCCGCGCGGCTGGCGGAGCTGGCCCCGGCCGGGGACGCCGTCGAGCTGGCCTGGAACCCAGAGTTCCTGCGCGAGGGCTTCGCGGTGCAGGACACCCTGCACCCGGACCGGATCGTGGTCGGCGTGCGCAGCGAGCACGCCGAGAAGCTGCTGCGCGAGGTGTACGCGACCCCCATGGCGGAGGGCTCCCCGCTGGTGGTGACGGACTTCCCGACCGCCGAGCTGGTGAAGACGGCCGCGAACTCCTTCCTCGCCACGAAGATCTCCTTCATCAACGCCATGGCCGAGGTCTGCGAGGCGGCCGGGGGCGACGTGGCCAAGCTCGCCGAGGCCATCGGGCACGACGACCGGATCGGCGCGAAGTTCCTGCGGGCCGGGATCGGCTTCGGCGGCGGCTGCCTGCCGAAGGACATCCGCGCCTTCATGGCCCGCGCGGGCGAGCTGGGCGCGGACCAGGCCCTCACCTTCCTCCGCGAGGTGGACTCGATCAACATGCGCCGCCGCGGGCACATGGTCGAGCTGGCCCGGGACGCGGTCGGCGGCGCCTTCCTCGGCAAGCGGGTGGCGGTGCTCGGCGCCACGTTCAAGCCCGACTCGGACGACGTACGGGACTCCCCCGCGCTGAACGTCGCCGGGCAGATCCACCTCCAGGGCGGCCAGGTCACCGTCTACGACCCCAAGGGCATGGACAACGCCCGCCGGGTCTTCCCCACCCTCGGCTACGCGGACTCCGCGGTGGCCGCCGCGCGCGGGGCGGACGTGGTGCTGCACCTGACGGAGTGGCGCGAGTTCCGCGAGCTGGACCCGGCGGAGCTGGCCTCGGTGGTCTCGCACCGCCTGATCCTCGACGGCCGCAACGCGCTGGACGCGACGGCCTGGCGCGAGGCCGGCTGGACGTACCGCGCGATGGGCCGGCCCCGCGCCTGAGCCGTCGGCCCGCGCTACGGCGTGCGGCGGTGCTGGGCGGCGCGGGCGGTGAATTCCGCGTCCCTCAGCACCCGCTGGGCGTTTCCCCAGGTCAGCAGGGCCACGTCGGCCTCGGGCCAGCCGCGGTCGAGCAGCTCGGCGATCAGCCGCGGATAGCCGGAGGGATCCGCGAGCCCCTCGGGGCGGGGGGTCGGCGGGTCGGCCCCGAAGGCCCCGCCCAGGCCCACGCACTCCGGTCCGGCGACCTCCCGTACGTGGTCGAGGTGGTCGGCCACGTCGGAGAGCCGTTCGCCGGTCTGGTCGGCCGCGCAGGTGATCATGCACAGCCCCTTGGCCGCGCCCAGCGCGCGCAGCACCTGGTCCGAGACGTTGCGCGGGTGCGGGACCAGGGCGGCCGCCGCGGTGTGCGAGAACAGCACCGGGGCCTTGGAGCAGCCGATGACCTGCACGGCCACCGGGTCCGGGCAGCCGGTCAGGTCCAGCAGCACCGCCAGCCGGTTGGCCTCCCGTACGGCCTCGTGGCCGAAGGGGGTCAGCCCCTCCTCGGCCCAGGCCGCGCCGGCGGGGGCCAGGCTCCGCACCCCGAGGGCGTGGAAGGCGCGCAGGGTGCCGAGGGAGCCGGTGAGGGTGCGGCCGCTGACCGGACCGAGGAAGGCGGCGATCCGGCCGCGGTTGCGGGCGTCGGCCATGTCGTCGAGGCACAGGGCCAGCCGCAGGGCGTCGGGATGGCTGCGGGCGAGGGTGCGCGCCACGTCGATCTGTTCGAGGGTCTCGGCGACGAGCCGGTCCGCGGCGGCTCCGGCGGCCGCTTCCGCGGCGGGGGCCCCGGCTCCGGGCGGGGTGTCGCTGCCCGGGGTGCCCGGCACGAGCAGGGAGAGGAACTGGGCGCCGACCCCGCCCGCGCGCAGTCGCGGGATGTCGGTGTCCATGCCCGGTTCGGGGGTGGAGATGTCGTGGTACGGGCTGTGCCGCAGGGTCCACGGGAGGGTGTTGTGCCCGTCGGCGACGGGATGGACGGCGAGCAGGGCGGCGGCGCGTTCGGCCGGGCCCGCGCTCGGGGTGGCGGGGGCGGTGGGGGGCGGCGCGTCGTCGGCTCCGACGGCCCCGGGCTCCGCTCCCAGGGGGGACTGGTCATCCTGCAGGTCGGCCATGGCGTTCGCTCCGGTCTCGGCGGCAGCAGGGAGTAGTTGCCACCGTGACACGTGGGACGCGGGTGTTCTCGTGGGATGTGGCGTTCGGGTGCCCCGCACCGTGTGCGGGGCACCCGGACCACTTCCGCCGGCGGGCTACAGCCGTGCGTTGGAGGGCGGCAGCGCGGCCTGGGAGGCGGCGACCGCCTCCGCGTCGCGCAGCACCCGTACCGCGTTCGACCAGGTCAGTTTGGCCAGGTCGGCCCGGGACCAGCCGCGGGTGAGGAGCTCCGCGATCAGGTTCGGGTAGCCGGCGACGTCGTCGAGGCCCGCCGGGGTGAAGGCGGTCCCGTCGTAGTCGCCGCCGATGCCGATGTGGTCGATCCCCGCCACCTCGCGCATGTGGTCGAGGTGGTCGGCCACGGTGGCCGCCGTGGCGACCGGGCGCGGCCGGGCCGCCTCGAAGGCGCGGTGGAGTTCCATCGCGGGCGCGGTGGTGTCCAGGTGGTGGAAGCCGTGCGCGCGCAGGTTCTCGTCGGCGGCGGCGGTCCAGGCCACGGCCTCGGGGAGGATGAACTTCGGCACGAAGGTGGCCATCGCCACCCCGCCGTTGCCCGGCAGCTGGGCGAGCACGTCGTCGGGGACGTTGCGCGGGTGGTCGCAGACCGCCCGGGCCGAGGAGTGCGAGAAGATCACCGGCGCGGCGGTGGCCGCGAGGGCGTCGCGCATGGTGTCGGCGGACACGTGCGAGAGGTCCACCAGCATGCCGATGCGGTTCATCTCGCGGACGACCTCGCGGCCGAAGTCCGTGAGGCCGCCGTGCCGGGCCTCGTCGGTGGCCGAGTCCGCCCAGTCGATGGTGTCGTTGTGCGTCAGCGTCATGTAGCGGACGCCCAGGCGGTGCAGGGCCCGGAGGGTGGCGAGCGAGTTGTTGATGGAGTGCCCGCCCTCGGCGCCCATCAGGGAGGCGATCCGGCCCTCGGACCGGGCCTTCTCCATGTCGTCCGCGGTCAGGGCCCGTACGAGGTCCCCGGGGTGGCGGTCCACGAGCTGGCCGACGATGTCGATCTGCTCCAGGGTGGCGCTGACCGCCGCGTCCCCGGCCAGGTCGGACCGCACGTAGACGGACCAGAACTGGGCGCCGACCCCGCCCGCCCGCAGCCGGGGCAGGTCGGTGTGGAGCAGCCCGGTCAGGTCCGCGGAGATGTCCCGCTGCGCGAGGTCGTACTGCACCTGCTCGCGCAGGGCCCACGGCAGGTCGTTGTGGCCGTCGACGACGGGGTGCTCGGCGAGCAGCTCCCGGGCCTCGGCGAGGGCGTCCCCCGGGTGGGCACCGGGGGACGCGGCGGAGGTCCCGAGGGTCATCCGGCGACCTTCGCGCGCAGCCGCTTGCCCTTCTCGGTGGCCTGCTCGTTGAGCTCCTGCTGGAACTCCTGCATGCGGGCCAGGAGGTCGGCGTCCTGAGTGGCCAGGATGCGGGCCGCGAGCAGGCCCGCGTTGCGCGCGCCGCCGACGGAGACGGTGGCCACCGGGACGCCGGCCGGCATCTGGACGATCGACAGGAGGGAGTCCATGCCGTCGAGGTACTTCAGCGGGACGGGCACGCCGATCACGGGGAGCGGGGTGACGGAGGCGAGCATGCCCGGGAGGTGGGCGGCGCCGCCGGCACCGGCGATGATCGCCTTGATCCCGCGGCCCGCGGCCTCCTCGCCGTACGCGATCATCTCGCGCGGCATGCGGTGGGCGGAGACCACGCCCACCTCGTAGGGGATCTCGAACTCGTCGAGGGCCTGGGCGGCGAGCTCCATGACGGGCCAGTCGGAGTCGGAGCCCATCACGATGCCGACGAGGGGCGCTTCCGGGGAGGTGGGGGAGGTGGGGGTGCTCATTCGGTGATTGTTCCTCGGAGGTAGCCGGCAGCATGACGGGCGCGCTCCAGCACGTCGTCAAGGTCGTCGCCGAAGGTGTTCACGTGTCCGACCTTGCGGCCGGGCTTCACGTCCTTGCCGTACATGTGGATCTTGAGCTGCGGGTCCCGCGCCATGCAGTGCAGGTACGCCTGGTACATGTCGGGGTAGTCGCCGCCCAGGACGTTCGCCATCACGGTCCAGGGGGCGCGCGGGCGGGGGTCGCCCAGGGGGAGGTCGAGCACGGCCCGGACGTGGTTGGCGAACTGGGAGGTGACGGCGCCGTCCTGGGTCCAGTGCCCGGAGTTGTGCGGGCGCATGGCCAGTTCGTTGACGAGGATCCGCCCGTCGGTGGTCTCGAAGAGCTCGACGGCCAGGTGGCCGGTCACGCCGAGTTCGGCGGCGATCTTCAGGGCGAGGGCCTGGGCCTCGCCCGCGAGCTCCTCGGAGAGGTTCGGAGCGGGGGCGATCACGGTGTCGCAGACGCCGTCCACCTGGACGGATTCCACGACGGGGTAGGCCACGGCCTGGCCGTGGGGGGAACGGACGATGTTCGCCGCGAGTTCGCGGACGTAGTCCACCTTCTCTTCGGCGAGTACGGGGACACCGGCCAGGAAGGGGGCCGCCGCGTCGTCGACGCTGCGCACGAACCACACGCCCTTGCCGTCGTAGCCGCCGCGCACGGTCTTGAGGATGACGGGGAACCCGTCCCCTTCCGCCGCGAAGGCCGCCACGTCGTCCGGATCGTTCACGATCCGGTGCCGGGGGCTGGGCGCGCCGATCTCGTCGAGCTTGGCGCGCATCACCCCCTTGTCCTGGGCGTGCACCAATGCGTCGGGCCCCGGCCGGACGGGGATTCCGTCCGCTTCCAGGGCCCGCAGGTGTTCGGTGGGTACGTGCTCGTGATCGAAAGTGATCACATCGCAGCCGCGCGCGAAGGCGCGGAGCGTCTCCAGGTCGCGATAGTCGCCGATGACGACATCGCTCACGACCTGGGCCGCCGAGTCCTGTGGGGTGTCACTGAGGAGCTTGAATCTGATGCCGAGGGGGATACCCGCCTCGTGGGTCATGCGGGCGAGCTGACCGCCGCCGACCATGCCGACTACCGGGAACGTCACTCCTCCAGGGTATCCGCCGCCGGAACCCGCCCCGGGCCCGGCGCCCAGGTCACGGCTCCGTCCCCGGTCTGCCGCGGGTCAAGGCGGCTCCCGGGCGCACCGGAGGGCCGCCGTCTACCATGGGCTGGGTTGACGCAACCGACGTCGACGACGTCGACCGGACAGGGGCTGAACGATCACCATGAGTGCATCGAGGGCGGCTCTCGTCGAACGGGCGCGCGGACTGGCCCGGGAGATCGCCAAATTCGGTGCCGTGGGCGGCCTGGGCCTGCTGGTCAACCTGGGCGTCTTCAACCTGCTGCGGCACACCACCGACCTCCAGGTCGTGCGGACCAGCGTCATAGCCACCGTGGTCGCCATCGCGTTCAACTACGTGGGCTTCCGCTACTTCACGTACCGCGACCGCGACAAGGGCGGCCGGACCCGTGAGATGACGCTGTTCCTGCTGTTCAGCGCGGTGGGCCTGGTGATCGAGAACGGTGTGCTCTACGCGGCCACGTACGGGATGGGCTGGGACAGCCCCCTGCAGAGCAACGTCTTCAAGTTCCTCGGCATCGCCGTCGCCACCGCCTTCCGGTTCTGGTCGTACCGGACCTGGGTGTTCCGGGCGCTGCCGCCCGCAACGGCCGCAACGCCCGCAACGGCCGCTCCCGCGGCCCCCGGGAGCGCGGCCCGGCCCGCGTCCGGCGGCCGCCGCCAGACCGTCCGCAGCTCCCGCTAGCGGATCGTCCGCTCCGGCTCCACCCGCTCCGGCGCCGTCCGGCTCAGGAAGATCGCGAACACCGGGGGCTGGGTCTGGAGCAGCTCCAGCCGGCCGCCGTCCGCCTCGGCCAGGTCCCGGGCCACGGCCAGCCCGATGCCGGTGGAGTTCCGCCCGCTGATCGTCCGCTCGAAGATCCGGTTGCCCAGGTCCGCGGGGACCCCGGGACCCTCGTCCGTGACCTCGATGACGGCCTGGTTGCCGGTGACGCGGGTGCGCAGGGCGACCGTGCCGCCCCCGTGCATGAGCGAGTTCTCGATCAGCGCCGCGAGCACCTGGGCCACGGCCCCGGGGGTGCCCACGGCCCGCAGGCCCTGCTTGCCGGAGCGGACGATGGCCCGGCCGGCGCTGCGGTAGGCCGGGCGCCACTCCTCGACCTGCTGCTTGACCACCTCGTCGAGGTCGAAGGGGACGGCGGAGCCGGTCCGCGGGTCCCGGGAGTTCGTCAGGAGCCGCTGGACCACGTCGGTGAGCCGCTCGACCTGCGCGAGCGCGATCGAGGCCTCCTCCCGGACGGTCTCCAGGTCGTCCGTGACCGTGATCTCCTCCAGCCGCATCGACAGCGCCGTCAGCGGGGTCCGCAGCTGGTGGGAGGCGTCCGCGGCGAGCCGCCGCTCGGCGGTGAGCATCCGCCCGATCCGCTCCGCGCTGGAGTCCAGGACGTCCGCGACCCGGTCCAGCTCGGGCACCCCGTACCGCTTGTGGCGCGGCCGGGGGTCCCCGGAGCCCAGCCGCTCGGCGGTCTCGGCCAGGTCGGTCAGCGGGGAGGCCAGCCGGTTGGCCTGGCGTACGGCGAGCAGGGCGGCGGCCACGACGGCGAGCAGGGCCACCGCTCCGACCACCACGAGGGTGCGGCCCACCTCGCGGGTGACGGTGTCCCGGGACTCCTCGACGATGACCAGCTCGTCCTGCCCGCCCCGGGCACTGCCCCGGATGACGCTGCCGTCGATGTGCGGGCCGATCTCCACCGCGGGCCGGCCGGGCACCAGGACGCGGGCCGAGCGGCCCGGGTCCAGCCGCTGGGCCAGCGATTCGGGGTCGAGCGGCTTCTTCTCCAGGACGTACGACTCGACGATGCCGACCAGCCGCAGCGCCTCGGAGTCGACGCTCTCCTGGGCGCTGTTGGTGATGGTCCGGGTCTCGACGATGACGAGCGAGACCCCGAAGACGGCGATCACGACGAGCACCACGGCGAGCGTGGAATTGATCAGACGGCGGCGCATGGCGGGTCCGGCGGCTCAGCTCTTCTCGAAGCGGAAGCCCACTCCGCGCACGGTGGCGATGTACCGCGGGTTGGCGGCGTCGTCCCCGAGCTTCTTGCGGAGCCAGGAGATGTGCATGTCGAGGGTCTTCGTGGAGGACCACCAGGTGGTGTCCCAGACCTCGCGCATGAGCTGGTCGCGGGTGACGACCCGGCCGGCGTCCCGGACGAGGACGCGCAGCAGGTCGAACTCCTTCGCGGTGAGCTGGAGCTCCTCGTCGCCCATCCAGGCGCGGTGCGACTCGACGTCGATCCGCACCCCGTGGGTGGCGGGGGGCTGGGCGGGCTCGGTGGCGCCGCGCCGCAGCAGGGCCCGGACCCGGGCGAGCAGCTCGGCCAGCCGGAAGGGCTTGGTGACGTAGTCGTCGGCGCCCGCGTCCAGGCCGACGACCGTGTCGACCTCGTCGGCGCGGGCGGTGAGGACGAGGATGGGGAAGCCGTGCCCCTCGGCGCGCAGCCGGCGGGCCACCTCCAGCCCGTCCATGCCGGGCAGGCCCAGGTCGAGGACCACGAGGTCGACTCCGCCCTGCAGGCCGGCATCGAGGGCGGTCGGGCCGTCCTCACGGACCTCGACCTCGTATCCCTCCCTGCGCAGGGCGCGGGCCAGGGGCTCCGAGATGGATGCGTCGTCCTCGGCGAGCAGTACACGCGTCATGTGGGTGATGGTAGTCCGCACGGGACGTGGCCTGTTGTGTGATCGCCAAGGCCTCCGCAGGCCCTAAGGATCTTCTTCCGAATTAATCAATGTCCTTCGAATATGGGGAAACGGTTCCCGCGGAACCTTGTGATCCATATCTCAAGTCCTTCCATATCCGGCACTGTCGTGTCGTATGGTGGCGAGACGCCTGATGCACTATCGGAGGACCTTTGCGCCGCATACGCGGGCGAAGGCCTCTCTTTCTGTCCGGAACCGGACAGTGAACGACCTATGGGCCGGGCCCCGCGCGCGAAGATGCGCGCTGGGTGTGGATCCCGATGCGGTTGTCCCTTCACTCCCCACGACGGAGCGAAGCCCCTGGGCGTGGGGTTCGGGCCTTTCCGCACCGGTGCCGGCCACCCCCCACCGGGCGCTGCCAGGCTCACGAAGCCGAGGCGTCCCGCAGAAGCAAGGAACGACCATGGCGTCAAGCCTGACGAAGGACTCGGCCGGCATCGGCGAGAAGACCTTCTTCGGCCACCCTCGTGGCCTGGCCACTCTCTTCATGACCGAGATGTGGGAGCGCTTCTCCTACTACGGCATGCGGGCCCTTCTCGTTTACTACATCGTCTCCGGCGGTGCCGACGCAGCCAAGGGCAGCCAGGGCGGCGGCCTCGCGATGACCGCGGCCACGGCCACGGCCATCTACTCGGTGTACGTCTCGATGGTCTACCTGATGGCCCTGCCGGGCGGATGGTTCGGCGACCGCGTGTGGGGCGCCCGCAAGACGGTGACCGTCGCGGGCTTCGTGATCATGGCGGGCCACGTGGCGCTCGCCCTGCCGGGGCAGGCGATGTTCTTCGTCGGCCTGATCCTGGTCGCGATCGGCTCCGGTCTGCTGAAGGCCAACATCTCCACGATGGTGGGCCACCTGTACGACGGTCCCGAGGACCCGCGCCGTGACGGCGGCTTCACGCTGTTCTACATCGGCATCAACCTGGGTGCCTTCGTCGCTCCGTTCGTCATCGGCACGGTCGGCAAGGAGCACAACTGGCACCTCGGCTTCGCGCTCGCCGCGGTCGGCATGGGTCTGGGCCTGGCCCAGTTCCTCATCGGCACCCGCAACCTGAGCCCGAAGAGCAGCGTGGTCCCGAACCCGCTGACCCCGGAGGAGCGCAAGGCCGTCCTCGGCAAGGTCGCGCTGGTCGCCGTCATCGTGGCGGTCTTCTACGGCGGTGTCGTGGCCCTGGGCCTGTACACGCTGAACTGGGCGATGGTCCCGCTGATGCTGGCCGGCCTGATCATCCCGATCGCGGTGCTGACGAAGATCAAGCGCGACCGGGACCTGAGCAGCACCGAGCAGTCGAAGATGACCGGCTACATCTGGTTCTTCATCGCCGCCGCCGTCTTCTGGATGATCTACGACCAGGGTGGCTCCACGCTGTCCCTGTTCGCCGACTCCAAGACCGCCGACACCGTCTTCGGCTTCGGCTTCTCGGCCACCTGGTACCAGTCGCTGAACCCGCTGTTCGTGATGGCCCTGGCCCCGGTCTTCGCCTGGCTGTGGCTGTGGCTCGCCCGCAAGAACCAGGAGCCGAACACCATCGTGAAGTTCGCGATGGGCCTGGTCCTGGTAGGCGCCTCGTTCTTCGTCTTCATCGTTCCGATGAACATGGCGGGCGGCGACACCAAGGTCTCCCCGATGTGGCTCGTCTCGATCTACATGATCCAGACCATCGGCGAGCTGTGCCTCTCCCCGGTCGGCCTCTCGGTCACCACGAAGATGGCCCCGCAGAAGTACGCCTCCCAGATGATGGGCGTCTGGTTCCTCGCGGTCACCGCGGGCGACTGCACCACCGGTCTGCTCTCGACCGCCGGTGTGGACCTCAACGGCGTGGGCATCATCGGCCTCCAGGCCGCGCTCGCGGTGGTCGCCGGCCTCGCGGTCTACATGTACCGCAAGAAGGTCCAGGCGCTCATGGGCGACGTCCACTGACGCACCCGCGGGCACTGCCCTGACGTACCGGAACGGCCCGGCACACCTCCTGGTGTGCCGGGCCGTTCGGCGTGCCCCCTACCTGGTGCCGCGCAGCCGGCGCCAGGGGGTGAAGGTGAAGACGGCCGCGCCGAGCAGCAGCACGGTGCCGGCGACCAGGCCGAGGGCCTTGAGGCCGCCCTCGTCGTCCGCGCCGGTGTCGGCGAGCCCGCCGCCGGTGCTCGTGGTCGTGGTGGTGTTGCCGTTGGTGCCGTTGGTGGCGTTGCCGCTGCCGCCGGGCTGGGCGGCGGTGTCCAGTTGCAGGGAGACCCCGCTGGCGACCGCCTTGCAGGGCACCTTGATGCTGCCGGAGACGGTGATCAGCAGCTCGTCGGGGCTGAGGGTGGCCTTGCCGGAGGCGCCCGGCTTGTAGGTGCCGGTCATGTCGGCGAGGTCCACGGGATCGCCCGCCTTGACGGCCGTGGCGTTGGCCGGGCCGGTGACCACGACGGTGCCGCTGTCGGCCCCGCCGATCTTGATCTTCATGGAGGGCTTGAGGGCACCGGCCGCCAGGTCGGCGGGGCTCTTCATGATCCCTTTGCCGGTCTTGACGGTCAGGTCCCAGCTGCCGCCGTTCTTCTTGGCGTTGATCGTGGCCGGGGCCTTGATCGGGTCCGGGACGAAGGGCTTGCAGTCGTAGGTGACGGTGACGGCCTTGCCGTTGACCTCGCCGGGGCCGCCGGTGCCGCCGTTGGTGTTGCCGGAGGTCGTACCGGCGGTGGTGCCGGAGGTCGTACCGGCGGTGGTGCCGGAGGTCGTACCGGACGTGGTGCCCGAGGTCGTGCCGCTGGTCGTGCCGCTCGTGGTGCCGGAGGTCGTACCGGAGGTGGTCCCCGAGGTCGTGCCCGCGGTCGTGCCGCCGCTGGAGCCGCCCGACACGTCGATGGTCGCTCCGGCACCCACGCTTCCGACCGGCGCGCACTTGGTCACGTACGTGCCGAACGGGAAGGTGACGGCCACGTCGTACTTGCCCGGGGTCAGCGTGATCCTCCCGGCCTTGGTGAGCTTCACCTTGCCCTTCATCACCGACATGACCATCGGCGCCCGCTTCGGGATCTCCGGGTTCTTCTTCTCCCCGACGAGCTTGAACTCGCCGGTGCCGCCGCCCGCGGTGATCCAGCCGGTGGGCTGGACCGAGTCCTTGGGGATCACCATCAGGTCCGTGTTGTTGGAGGCCGGTTTGACCGTCTCCCACGACACGTCCACCACGTCCCCGACCTTGGCCGTGGCCGGAGCCGTGATCTTGGCGGTGGTCTCGCCCTCCACGGGCCCGCCGCCACCGGCCGGCGGCACGCATTTCACCTTGAACGTGACCTCGGCGGCCTGGGCGGGCGAGGCCGCCACCACGATGCCCGCGCCGCCGAGCAGCACCGCGGCCACGGCCGCGCTCACCCTCCGTTGGGTCTTCACTGGGTTCCCTTCGTCGTCGAACTGTTCTCAGACGGTGCGGATGTCTGGGGGGCGCCCGGGGCGGACGCGGGTGCGGAGGCCGGGGCGGACGCCGGGGCGCGGCCGGGGCCGAACCACGGCAGGGCCGCCGTGCTGCCGCCGGCGACCGCCGGGGGCCGGGGGTCCGCGGGCCGGCGGCCCGGGGGCCCGGCCGGGATCCGCGGCAGCTTCGCGGTGACGGCGGCGGCCGCCTCCGGGATCCGGGCCGCCCCGCGGTGCCGTCCGCCGGCCCCGGCCCGCGGCCGGACCCGGTCGACGACGGCCATGCCGGTACGGAAGACCCCGGCGGGGACCACCACGCAGAGCAGGATCCAGAAGAGGGTGACCCCGTACGGCCGGTCCACCCCCCAGGGCTGGAGGACGAGGAGCTTCTCGCCGTACTTGAGCGAGACGGTGTAGTCCCCGTGCGCGCCCGCCGTCAGGCCCACGTCGAGGCTGATCCGGGCCTTGCCGCCGGGCGGGACGGTGCCGCGCCACTGCCGTTCCTCCCAGACCGGGGCGAAGACCCCGTGGGCGGTGCCGACCTGGAAGAGCGGGTCCTTGAGCGGGGCGGAGCCGAGGTTGCCGACCGTGATCACGAGCTTGCGGGCGGGCGGGGCGCCGAACCAGGTCAGCACCCCGTCCTCGCCCTCCAGCCGGGGTGCGGCGAGCAGGGCGAGCCGGGCGCTGCCGGTCTGCGCGGGCAGGGCCGCCACCGGGTGGTCGGTGATCTTCAGCGGGGCGAGCACCTGTGCCTGCTCGCCGGTGACGGTGGCCACGGCGACCACGCAGGGGCAGGGTTTGGGCGGGGCGGCCACCGGCAGCTGCTTGCCGAAGCGCCCGGTGTCGTCGGTGGTGGCGGCGCGGCCGTCGGCGTTGGCGCAGCTGTTGGTGCCGCCGATCATGTTCTGGCCGCAGACCAGCAGGGTGAGAAGGGTGCGGGGGCGCCAGCCGGTGCCCGCGACGGTGATCTCGGTGCCCTTGGCCGCCTCGGTGAGGGAGAGCTCGACGGTGGCCTCCGCGGCGGGGCGGGTGGTGGCCTCGGCGGCCGCGGCGGGGCGGGGGGTGGCCCCGGGCAGTCCGAGCGGGCCGAGCGGGCCGAGGGCCAGGGCGAGAAGCAGGACGAGTCGCAGCACGCGGGGCGCGTCTCCCCGGGCCCTTTCCGGGGCTCCGCCCCGGACCCCGGTCCTCAATCTCCCCCGGCTACCGCCGGGAGGTGCCCCCTGGACGGGCTGGAATGTGCCCCCGGGCCGGATTTTCGGCCCGAGCCGGAGGGTGCCCCCGGTCGGAGTCCGGATGCCGCGCCTGACCTCGCCGTTCACCTGGCCGCTCCCGTCAGCTCGGCTTCCGGGGCGGGCCGGGTGGCCCGCTCCCCCGCGGGTTCCGGGTCGGCGGCCGCGCGCCGGACCCGCCTGCTGCGTACGAGGACCGATGCGGCGGCCGCCGCGGCCGCGAGGCCCGCCGCGGTCCCGGCGACCGCGCCCCACGGCACGAAACGGGCCGCGGCCCGGCCGGTGGCGCGTACTCCTCCGGCGGCGGTGACCGTGAGGGCCAGGTCCACGGAGTCGAGGGCCGGGGCATCGGGCCAGGGCGCGCTGAGTGCGATCCGGCCGCCGGGCAGCAGCTCCGCGCCCGGCCGCGCGGGCCGGGGTCCGGGCACGGCCCCGAAGACCCCCTCGGCGCGTACCGCGAGTTCCGGGACCAGGACCGTGTTCCCGCGGTTGACCAGGGTGTAGTGCAGGGCCGCGGAGCGCCCGCTGCCGGTCACGGACACGTCCTCGACGGTGAGGGCCGACAGGGCGGGCCCGCTGACCCGCAGCTGCACCCGTACCCCGGCCTGCCGCCCGCCTTCGGAGGCCACGACGGCGGCCGGGTGGTCGCCGGGGTAGGCCCCGGCAGGCACGGTCACCGTGAACGGCACCACGGCGCGGGTGCGCGGCGGAATCCGGACGGTGGCGTCGGCGAAGCGGATCCAGGACCCGGAGCCGGATCCGGAGCCGGAGCCGCGGGCGGTCGGGCGTGCGGCGAGGGCCCCGCCGGGCGCGTTCCCGGCATCGGCCCCGCGCAGGGTGACCGTACGGCTGCGGCCGGAGGGGTTGGTGAGCACGAGCCGGTCCTCCAGGACGGCGCCGGGCGCGCCTTGCAGGTAGAACCACGGCCGGCCCTCCGCGCTGCCGGTCCCGCCGGCACGGCCGCCGGCGGGCGCGGCCGTCCAGACGGGCTCCCCCGGGGACGCGCCGGAGCCGACCGCTGCGGCTGCCGGGGCGGATGCGGCGGCCGGGGCGGGGGCCGGGGGCGCCCCCGCTGTGGGGGGTTCGCTCGCGCTGTGGGGCAGGAGGGCGAGGAGGAGGGCCGGGGCTGCGGTGTGGCGGCGACGGGTGCGCGACGGCATGGGCGGGTCCCCTGTCCGCCGGGTCAGGCCCGGGTGGTCCGGCCGCGGCGGGTCAGCCACAGCACCCCGGCGGCCCCGGAGAGCAGGACGGTGCCGCCGAGGGTGCCGAGGGCGAGGGCGGAGTCCATGGGGCCGGTCTGCGGCAGGGTCGCGGCCCGGCCCGCCGCGTTCTTGCCGGTCTCGGCGTTCGCGCTGCCCGCCACGGGCTCCGCCTGGAGGGACAGCGAGGGCCCGGGGTGGTTGCCGGGGGTGCACGTGGTGGTCGTCATCAGGGCGTTGATGGTGAGCACGCCCGCGGTGAAGGTGAGCCGGCCGCCCCGCTTGGGGGTGTACGTGCCCGACAGGTCGTTGATCTTGATGGGGGTGTCGGCGGGGGCGGCCACGGCGTTGGGCGGCCCGGAGACGGCCACGGTCCCGGTCTCGTCCCCGCCCACCACGATCACGGCGCTGGGCTTCATGGCGCCCTTGCCCAGCTCGATCGGGCTGGAGGAGACGCCCTTCTTGAAGGACATCGTCAGCTTGTAGCCGCTGCCGGCCTTGACCGCCGTGATGTCGATGGGCGAGACGGCCGACTTCGGGCCGATGGGGGTCTTGCAGTCGTACTTGACGTCGACGACGTCGGCACTGGCCGCGGGGGCGGCCGCCAGCACCGCCGCCCCGGCCAACGCCGAGGCCAGCGCGAGCGCGGCGGAGCGTGGCTGCTTGGACACCTCTGGACTTCCCCTCGGGCCAAAGTTACTGACGATAAGTCAGATCGGCCGCCAAGGTACGCCCGGGGCCTTGCCGAGGGAAGACAAAGGACGCACCGGATCGGGCCGGCGCCCGCGCGCCCGCCGCGCCCCGCCGCGCGCCGGACCCGGTTCAGACCACGCGCTCGCCCCGCTGCCAGACCGCCGACACCAGCGGGACCCCGGGCCGGTAGGCGAGGTGCACGTGGCTCGGGGCGTCGAGGAGCACCAGGTCGGCCCGGGCGCCGGGGGTCAGCGCCCCGATGTCCGTGCGCCGCAGGGCGCGGGCGCCGCCGGCGGTGGCGGACCACAGGGCCTCGTCCGGGGTCATCCCCATGTCGCGCACCGCGAGCGCGATGCAGAAGGGCATGGAACTCGTGTACGAGGAGCCCGGGTTGCAGTCGGTGGACAGGGCCACGGTCGCCCCCGCATCGAGCAGGCGGCGGGCGTCGGGCCACTGGGCGCGGGTGGAGAACTCCGCGCCCGGCAGCAGGGTGGCCACGGTCTCCGAGTTGGCGAGGGCGTCCACGTCGGCGTCGGTGAGGTGGGTGCAGTGGTCGGCGGAGGCCGCGCCGAGCTCCACGCCGAGCTGCACGCCGGGGCCGAAGCTCAGCTGGTTGGCGTGGATGCGCGGGATGAGCCCGGCGGCCTTGCCCGCGGTCAGGATCGCGCGGGCCTGGTCCCCGTCGAAGGCGCCCTTCTCGCAGAACACGTCCACCCAGCGGGCGTACGGGGCGCAGGCCGCCAGCATCTCGCCGGTGACGAGGTCCACGTACGCGGCCGGGTCCTCGGCGTAGTCGGGCGAGACGATGTGCGCGCCGAGGTAGGTGACCTCTTCGGTGTGGGCGGCGGCGATGCGCAGGGCGCGGGCCTCGTCCTCGACGGTGAGCCCGTAGCCGGACTTGGTCTCGAAGGTGGTGGTGCCCTGGCGGCGGGCCTCGTGCAGGTGGCGTACGAGGTTGGCCTCCAGCTCCGCGTCGGTGGCGGCGCGGGTGGCGGCCACGGTGGTGCGGATGCCGCCGGCGGTGTAGCTGCGGCCGGACATGCGGGCGTTGAACTCTTGGGTCCGGTCGCCGGCGAAGACGAGGTGCGAGTGCGAGTCGACGAAGCCGGGGATGGCGGCTCGGCCCTGCGCGTCGACGGCCTGGTCGGCGGCGGGGGCGTGTGCGGCCGGGCCGGTCCAGGCGATCCGGTCCCCGTCCATGACCACGGCGGCGTCCTCGACGAGGCCGAGGGCTTCGCCGTGGGCGGGGTCGTTGGTGACGAGGCTGCCGATGTTCGTGATGAGGGTGGTGGTCACGGGGTTCCTCTCGTGGGGTTCCTTCCCCCACCCCGCCCCTTCCCGTAACCGGGGGCTCCGCCCCCGGACCCCCGGGGAACGGAGGAAGGGCGGGGTGGGGGAATCAAAACGTCAGCCGCGGACGGCGGCGATGGCTTCGGTCAGGGCCGACGCGACGTCGCCGACGAGGGTGTGCGCCCCGTCGCGGACGATGTGGCGGCCGCCGACCACCGTGTGGCGGACGTCCGCCGCCGTCGCCGCGAAGACCGCGGTCTCCGCGCCCAGCCGCGGCACCGGACCGGCCGTCCGTACGGAGTCCAGCGCGATGGTCGAGAAGTCGGCCAGCGCACCCGGCTCCAGGACGCCCGCGTCCTGCCACCCCAGCGCCGCGTGCCCGTCCGCCGTCGCCGCGCGCAGCAGCGCCGCCGCGGTCCAGTGCCCCCGCGTCCGGGACGCGAGCCGCTCGTTCAGCTCCATCGCCCGCGCCTCCTCCAGCAGGTCGATGACCGCGTGGCTGTCGCTGCCGAGGGAGAGCGGGCTGCCCGCGCGCTGGAGCCGGACGGCCGGGCCGATGCCGTCGGCCAGGTCCCGTTCCGTGGTCGGGCACATGCAGGTGCCGGTGGTGGTGCCGCCGAGGAGGGCGATGTCCTCGTCGGTGAGGTGGGTGTTGTGGACCCCGGTGGTGCGCGGCCCGAGCACCCCGTGGTCGGCCAGCAGCTGCGTCGGCGTACACCCGTGCGCGGCCCGGCAGGCGTCGTTCTCGGCGGTCTGCTCCGAGAGGTGGACGTGCAGCGGGGCCCGGCGCTCCTCGGCCCAGCGGGCCACCGTGGCGAGCTGGTCCGCGGGGACGGCCCGTACGGAGTGGACCGCCGCGCCGACCACCGCGTGCTCGCGCGGCTTGAGCGCGGCGGCCCGCTCGGCCCAGGCCTCGGCGGTGCCGTCGGAGAAGCGCAGCTGGTGGGCGTTGGGGGCCTCGCCGAAGCCCGCCGAGAGGTAGGCGGTGTCGAGGAGGGTGATGCGGATTCCGGCCGCGGCCGCGGCCTCGATCAGGGCCTCGCCCATGGCGTTGGGGTCGGCGTACGGGGCGCCGCCGGGGGCGTGGTGGACGTAGTGGAACTCGCCGACGGAGGTGATGCCGGCGAGGGCCATCTCGGCGTACACAGCCCGCGCGAGGGCGAAGTACGTGTCGGGGGTCAGGTTCTGGGCGACGGCGTACATGACCTCGCGCCAGGTCCAGAACGTCCCCGACCCGACCTGCACGGTGCCGCGCAGCGCCCGGTGGAAGGCGTGCGAGTGGGCGTTGGCGAGGCCGGGCAGGGTGAGGCCGCGCAGGACCTCGGCGCCCGGCGGCGGGGTTGCGGCCCCGGTGCGGACGGCCGTGATGCGGCCGTCGGCCACGTCCAGGGCGACGCCCGGCTCGACGTGGGCGCCGAGCCAGGCGTGCTCCAGCCAATACGTCTTCACCGGCACGCGAGACCTTCCAGTACGTCGGCGAGGGCGAGGACACCGGCGGTGCAGTCGTCCTCCGCGGCGGATTCCGCCGGGGAGTGCGAGATGCCGGTGGGGTTGCGCACGAACAGCATCGCGGTCGGGACGGACGCGGAGAGGATTCCGGCGTCGTGTCCCGCGCCCGTGCCCAGGACGGGGGTCTTCTCCCCCAGGATGCGGGCGAGTTCGTCGCGCAGGGCGTGCTGGAACTCCACCACGGGGGTGAAGGACTCCCGGGTGACGGTGAGTTCGACCCCGTGCCGCTCGGCGTGCTGCCGGGCGGCCCGGCGGACCCCCTCGATGACCTCGGTGAGGGCCCGGCCGTCGGAGGCGCGGGCGTCCAGCCAGCCCCGCACCAGGGAGGGGATGGCGTTGACCCCGTTCGGCTCGACCGCGATCTTGCCGAAGGTGGCGACGGCGCCGGCCAGCTCGGCCTCGCGGCGGGCCGCGAGGACCGTCTCCGCGTAGGGGAGCATCGGGTCGCGGCGGTCGGCGAGGCGGGTGGTGCCGGCGTGGTTGGCCTCGCCCGCGAAGTCGTACCGCCAGCGGCCGTGCGGCCAGATGGAGGAGGCGATGCCGACGGCGTCCCCGCTGAGGTCCAGGGCGCGGCCCTGTTCCACGTGGAGTTCGACGAAGGCGCCGATGCGCGCGAGGCGCTCGGGGTCGGCCCCGATGGCCTCCGGGTCGTACCCGGCGGCCTCCATCGCCTGCGGCAGGGAGATGCCGTCGGCGTCGCGGAGCTCGTACGCCTTCTCCTTGGTCAGCTGTCCGGCGGCGAGCCGGGAGCCGACGCAGGCGAGGCCGAAGCGGGCGCCCTCCTCGTCACCGAAGTTGGCGATGGCCAGCGGCCTGGTGAACTCCACGCCCCTGCTGCGGAGTTCGTCCAGGGCCGCGAAGGAGGAGACCACGCCGAGGGGGCCGTCGAAGGCCCCGCCGTCGGGCACGGAGTCCAGGTGCGAGCCGGTCACGACGGCGTCCCCGGCGAGGGGGTCGCCGAGCCAGGCCCACTGGTTGCCGTTGCGGTCGGTCTCGTACGCCAGCCCGCGCGCCTCCGCCTGGGCGCGGAACCAGGCGCGGCAGTCCGCGTCGGCTCCGGTCCACGCGAACCGGCGGTAGCCGCCGGAGTCCGCGTGGCGGCCGATGGGCGCGAGCTCGGCCCACATCTCGTGGAAGGTCACGCCTGGTCGCCCTCGCGCATGGGGACGCGGACGCCGCGCTCGTCGGCGACGGTCTCGGCGATGTCGTAGCCGGCGTCCACGTGCCGGATGACGCCCATGCCGGGGTCGTTGGTGAGGACCCGGCGGATCTTCTCGCCCGCGAGCGGGGTGCCGTCGGCGACGGTCACCTGGCCGGCGTGGATGGAGCGGCCCATGCCGACGCCGCCGCCGTGGTGGAGGGAGACCCAGGAGGCGCCGGAGGCCACGTTGACCATGGCGTTGAGCAGCGGCCAGTCGGCGATGGCGTCCGAGCCGTCGAGCATGGCCTCGGTCTCGCGGTACGGGGAGGCCACCGAGCCGCAGTCGAGGTGGTCGCGGCCGATGGCCAGCGGGGCGGCCAGCTCGCCGGAGGCGACCATGTCGTTGAAGCGCTCGCCGGCCTTGTCGCGCTCGCCGTAGCCGAGCCAGCAGATGCGGGCGGGCAGGCCCTGGAAGTGGACGCGCTCACCGGCCATCTTGATCCAGCGGTGCAGGGACTCGTTCTCCGGGAAGAGCTCCAGGATCGCCTTGTCCGTCTTGTGGATGTCCGAGGCCTCGCCGGAGAGGGCGGCCCAGCGGAAGGGGCCCTTGCCCTCGCAGAACAGCGGGCGGATGTAGGCGGGGACGAAGCCGGGGAAGGCGAAGGCGCGGTCGTAGCCGGCCAGCTGGGCCTCGCCGCGGATGGAGTTGCCGTAGTCGAACACCTCGGCGCCGGCGTCCATGAAGCCGACCATGGCCTCGACGTGCCGGGCCATGGACTCGCGGGCGCGGGTGGTGAAGCCGGCCGGGTCCTTGGCGGCGGCGTCGGCCATGTCCTCGAAGGCGATGCCGACGGGGAGGTAGGACAGCGGGTCGTGGGCGGAGGTCTGGTCCGTCACGATGTCGATGGGCGCGCCCTCGGCGAGCATCTGCGGGACCAGCTCGGCCGCGTTGCCCAGGAGGCCGATGGAGAGCGGCCGGCGGGCGTCGCGGGCCTCGGTGGCCAGCTGGAGCGCGTGCGCCAGGTTGTCGGCCTTGACGTCGAGGTAGCGGTGCTCGATGCGGCGCTCGATGGCGCGGGGGTCCACGTCGATGCAGATCGCGACGCCGTCGTTCATGGTGACGGCCAGCGGCTGGGCGCCGCCCATGCCGCCGAGGCCGGCGGTGAGGGTGATGGTGCCGGCCAGGGTGCCGCCGAACTTCTTCGCGGCGACCGCGGCGAAGGTCTCGTAGGTGCCCTGGAGGATGCCCTGGGTGCCGATGTAGATCCAGGAGCCGGCCGTCATCTGGCCGTACATGGTGAGGCCGAGCTGCTCCAGGCGGCGGAACTCCTCCCAGTTGGCCCAGTCGCCGACCAGGTTGGAGTTGGCGATCAGGACGCGCGGGGCCCACTCGTGGGTCTGCATGACGCCGACCGGGCGGCCGGACTGGACGAGCATCGTCTCGTCCTGCTTCAGGGTCTGGAGGGTGCGGACCATGGCGTCGAACGAGCGCCAGTCGCGGGCGGCCTTGCCGGTGCCGCCGTAGACGACGAGCTTGTCGGGGTGCTCGGCGACCTCGGGGTCCAGGTTGTTCTGGAGCATGCGGAGGGCGGCTTCCTGCTGCCATCCCAGGGCGCTGAGTCCGGTACCGCGCGGGGCCCGTACGGGGCGGGGTCCTGACATGGCTTTGCCTCCTCGATGTTGGTCAATCCATTCACATCCTTGCGCCTTGAATAGAAGTAGTCAACGGCTGCGGGCGGCGTCCCCGGATGATTGGCTGGCGTGCATGGCCGAAGACGTGCTGACCGGCGGCGCCGACGCGCGCCGCGACCTGGCCGTACGGGCCGCCGTCGAGCAGGGGCTCGTGGGCGGGGCGGACGGCGCGGACCCGCTGGTGTGCCTGCTGGACGCGGACGGGATCGAGGCCTCGGCCGCGGCCCTGCGCTCGGCCTTCGCGGCGGCCCTGCCGCCCGGCACCCCCGTCCTGCACTGCTTCGCGGTCAAGGCGGCCCCGCTGGTGCCCGTGCTGAAGCTGCTCTCGGCCGCCGGGATCGGCTGCGAGGCGGCGAGCCCCGGGGAGCTGGCGATGGCCCGGGCGGCCGGGGTGAGCCCGGAGCGGACCGTGCTGGACTCCCCCGCCAAGACCGCGGCCGAACTCCGTGACGCGCTGGCCCTGGGCATCGCGGTCAACGCGGACAACGCGCAGGAGCTCGCGCGCATCGACGCCCTCATGGCCTCGGCGCCCAGCCGGTCCCCGCTGGGGCTGCGGGTCAACACCCAGGCCGGGGCGGGCTCGATCCTCTCGACCTCCACGGCGACGGCCACCTCGAAGTTCGGCTTCGCCCTGCGCGACCCGGGGGCCCGGGAGCGGGTGGTCGCGGCGTACCTGGCCCGCCCGTGGCTGACCCGGCTGCACACCCACTCCGGCTCCCAGGGGGTCCCGCTCGCGCTGAGCGCGCAGGGGGTACGGGAGGTCTTCGACCTGGCCGAGGAGATCAACGCGGCGGCGGGCCGGCGCCAGGTGGACACGATCGACATCGGGGGCGGGCTGCCGGTGGGGGCGGGTCTGGGGGCGGGGGCGGACGCGGGATCGGGCGCGGGAGCGGGATCGGGCGGTGACGGGGGGTCGGACGCGGGATCGGGCGCGGGCGGTGACGCGGGGTCGGAGGCGGGTCCGACGTACGCGGAGTACGTGCGGGTGCTGCGGGAGGCCGTGCCGGGGCTGTTCGAGGGGCGCTACGGGCTGGTGACGGAGTTCGGCCGTTCGCTGCTGGCCCGGCACGGGCTGGTGCTGTCGCGGGTGGAGTACACGAAAACCTCCGGGGGGCGGGCGATCGCGGTGACCCACGCGGGGGTGCAGGTGGCCACCCGTACGGTCTACATGCCGGCCTCCTGGCCGCTGCGGATCCTCGCCTACGACGCGAAGGGGCTGCCGCGGGCCGGGGAGCCGGAGGTGGCCCAGGACGTGGCCGGGCCGGCCTGCTTCTCGGGTGACCTGCTCGCGGAGGCGCGGCTGCTGCCGCGCCTCCAGCCGGGCGATGTGATCGCCGTGCCCGGCACGGGGGCGTACTTCTTCACGGCCCACTACGGCTACAACAGCCTGCCGCGGCCGGCCGTGCACGGGTTCCGTGCCGGGGCGGGCGGGGTGCGCTTCGCCCTGGTCCGCCCGGCCCAGCCCCTGTCCGACCTGGTCCGCGAAGCGGGTGCCGACCACCGCGACGCGCTCCTGCCCCCGGCGAGCGCGTAACCCGCCTGCCGCTCCGGGGGCTCCGCCCCCACACCCCCGCGCCTCAAACGCCGGCGAGGCTGAATGCGCCCCGGCCCGTCCCCGGGTTTCGGGGCTCCGCCCCGGACCCCGCGCCTCAAACGCCGGCGAGGCTGGAATGTGCCCCGCCGTGTCGATTCGCCAGGCAGCAACATCCAGCCCGTCCGGCGATTGAGGACCGGGGTCCGGGGCAGAGCCCCGAAAGCCCCCGGCGGGCCGCACCTCCAGAACAACGGGACCAAACCAAGCCCCGCCGGCGATTGAGGCGCAGGGCCTAGTCCACGAAGAGGCCCCGGGTCGCCGCCGCCGCGTCGAAGGCCTCCAGCCGGGACTGGGCGTCGGGCAACGCGTCCGCCATGGACTCCAGCAGCACCCGCCCCAGCAGCATCGGCGCACACGCCGTGTCGAAGGCCAGGCCGGTGCCGACCGGCGCGGGGATCAGCAGGTCCGAGTGGCGGGCCACCGGCGCGAAGGCCGAGTCCGCGACGGTGACCACCGTCAGCCCGACCCCCCGCGCGTACTCCAGCGCCTCGACCACCTCCCGCGGATGCCGCGGCAGCGCGAAGCACAGCAGCGCCCCGGCCCCGGCCGACCGGGCCGCGTCGATCCGGTCGGTGAGCATCGATCCACCCTCGTCGAGGAGCCGTACGTCCGGGTGCACCTTCGCCGCGAAGTACGCGAAGCCCCGCGCCTGCGAGGACGCCGCCCGCAGCCCGAGCACCGGCAGCGGGCGCGAGCCGGCCAGCAGCCGGCCGGCCTCCTCGACCGGCGCCGGATCGGCGAGCAGCGCGGAAAGGTGCCGGAGGTTGTCGATCTCCGCCTGCACCGCCTGCTGGTAGGAGTTGTACGCGTCCCCCGGTGCCGGACGGGGCCCGGCGGGCGCGACCTCGCGCAGGTGGCGCCGGAGCGCCGGGTAGCCGTCGAAGCCGAGCGCCACCGCGAACCGGGTCACCGAGGGCTGGCTGACGCCCGCCAGCTCGGCGAGCTCCACGCTCGACAGGAACGGCACGTCCGCCGCCCCGCGGACCATGCAGTGCGCGATCCGGCGCTGGGTCGGGGTCAGCCGGTGCCCCTCGAAGAGCTTCTGCAGCCGCGCGGCCGGGCTCTCGCTCATGGCCCCCTCCATCCATTCAGTCTGGCAGCAGACTGCATGCATCTATGCAGAACGGCAACCGGCGCCCGGTCCGCGAGACCCGCCCCCCGGCCCGCCGGAGCCGGGATACGGGGGCCAGCCCTACTGCCCGCGGCCGCCCCGCTTCCTACCGTGGAGCCATGAACCCCCCGACGCCCGGCACCGGGCTCATGAACGATCCGGAGCTCCGGCGGGAGCTCGACGCCACCCTCCAGGCCCGGCGCGAGCTGGGTCCCGAGTACGAGCCGGCCCTCGTCGAGTCCTTCCTGGCCTCGGTGGACGCGCGGCTGGAGCACACCCTGGAGACCCAGGTCCGGCGGCGTACGGCCGAACGGCAGGCGGCGGCGGTACGGGCGGCCCCGCCGGGCTCCGCGGGGGCCTGGGCGGCCCGCCACGGCTTCGGCATCGCGAGCCTGGTGCTGGCCGTCCCGCTGTCGGCGGTGGGCAGCGCGGGCGGCGGGCTCACCGGCCTGATCGTCGCCTGGGCCGGGATCGTCGGCGTGAACCTCGCACACGGCGCCCGGCACCGCGAGCCCTGACGCGAGCGGAACACCGCGGGGTGGGAACACGCGGGAGCGGAGCACCGCGGGAGCGGAGCATCCGCCGGAAGGGCCGGCGGGCAGGAGTGTGCGCGGGAACCGCCGCACCCCCGGTCGCCCGGGGGGCGGGACGACGGCGGTCCCCGCGCAGGACACGGGCCGGGTCAGGGCCGGTTGTCCGCGTCCGTGGCGTCGTCGGAGGTCCGGGAGCCGCTCCGGTGGTCCGTGACGCCGTTCGGTGGTGCCGGCCGGTCCCTCCGGCGCCGTGCGCCACCGGGGTTCCCTGCCGACGGACACCACTGTGCCGCAGGGTTGTTAAGGCGGTGCTGCCACCACGTGTCGGGCCCGTACCGATTGCGCGAAGCCCGCACGCACGGGCGCTGCGGCACCCCGCGTACGGGCTTCGACGTACGGGCTTCGGCGTACGGGCTTCGACGTACGGGCCTGGCAGCCGGGCCCGGCGGCAGGCCTCGAGGCCGGGCCCCGCCGCCCCCCGCTACTTCGCGGTGCGGGCGAGGAACGCCAGCAGGTCCTGACGGCTGACCACGCCGGTCGGCTTGCCCTCGACCAGCACGATCGCCGCGTCGGCCTCGCCCAGCGCGGCCATCAGGTCGGAGACCGGCTCGCCGGAGCCGACCTGCGGCAGCGGCGCGCTCATGTGCTTCTCCAGCGGGTCGCTCAGGGCGGCGCGCTGCGCGAACAGGGCCGCCAGCAGCTCCTTCTCCACGACCGAGCCGATGACCTCGGCGGCCATCACGTCCGGGTGGCCCGCGCCGGGCTTGACGACCGGCATCTGGGAGACGCCGTACTCGCGCAGCACCTCGATGGCCTCGCCGACGGTCTCCTCGGGGTGCATGTGGACGAGGGAGGGGATGCTGCCGCCCTCCTTGTCGGCCAGGACGTCGCCGATGCGCGCCGCGGGGCCCGCCTCCTCCAGGAAGCCGTGCCCGGCCATCCACTCGTCCGAGAAGATCTTGCTCAGGTAGCCGCGGCCGCTGTCCGGGAGCAGGACGACGACCACGTCGTCCGGGCCCAGGCCCTCGGCGGCGCGCAGCGCGGCGACGACCGCCATGCCGCAGGAGCCGCCGACGAGCAGGCCCTCCTCCTTGGCGAGGCGGCGGGTCATCTGGAAGGAGTCCTTGTCGGACACCGCGATGATCTCGTCCGTGACGGTGCTGTCGTAGGCGGTGGGCCAGAAGTCCTCGCCGACGCCCTCGACCAGGTACGGGCGGCCGGAGCCGCCGGAGTAGACCGAGCCCTCCGGGTCCGCGCCGATGACCTTGACCTTGCCGCCGGAGACCTCCTTGAGGTACCGGCCGGTGCCCGAGATGGTGCCGCCCGTGCCGACGCCCGCGACGAAGTGGGTGATCTTGCCCTCGGTCTGCTCCCACAGCTCCGGGCCGGTGGTCTCGTAGTGCGAGCGCGGGTTGTTCGGGTTGCTGTACTGGTCGGGCTTCCAGGCCCCCGGGGTCTCGCGGACCAGGCGGTCGGAGACGTTGTAGTACGAGTCCGGGTGCTCGGGGTCGACGGCGGTCGGGCAGACCACGACCTCGGCGCCGTACGCGCGCAGCACGTTGATCTTGTCGAGCGACACCTTGTCAGGGCAGACGAAGATGCACTTGTAGCCCTTCTGCTGGGCCACGATGGCCAGGCCGACGCCCGTGTTGCCGCTGGTCGGCTCGACGATCGTGCCGCCCGGCTTGAGCGCTCCGCTCTGCTCGGCCGCCTCCACCATGCGGACGGCGATGCGGTCCTTGACGGAGCCGCCCGGGTTGAAGTACTCGACCTTGGCCAGGACGGTCGCCTGCAGGCCTTCGGTCACGTGGTTGAGCTTCACCAGCGGGGTGTTGCCGACGAGGCTGATCATCGAGTCGTGGAAATGCACCATGTTCTCCAGGGAGGGGACTCCACGGGTTCTCCGGGAGGCACCGCCAGAGTAAGCCGAAAAGCGATTGACCGACCGGCGTTGCGGGGCAGGTAGACGCAAGTGGAGCCCTGGAGGGCCGGGACCGGACGAGGAGGTGGCTGGAAGAGTGTCACGTGCGAGGACGGCGCGCCGGATCGCGGCAGGCGCGGCCTACGGCGGGGGCGGCCTCGGCCTGCTCGGGGCGGCGACCGTGGGCCTGGTGCTGGCCGAGGTCCAGCTGGCGAAGCGGACCGTGGGCACCGTGCAGGCGGATCCGCCGCAGGCGGACGGCCGGTACGGCACGGAGTACGCGGGGTCCGGCGGGGCCTCGGCGGAGCCGCTGCGGCTGGCCATGCTGGGTGATTCCACGGCCGCCGGACTGGGTGTCCACCGGGCCGGCCAGACCCCGGCCGCCCTGCTCGCCTCCGGGCTGGCGGCGGTGGCCGAGCGCCCGGTCGAGCTGCGCAACGTGGCCCTTTCGGGTGCGATGTCCGACGACCTGGACCGGCAGGTGCGCCTGATCCTGGACGACGTGGGCTTCCTCCCCGACATCTCCGTGATCATGATCGGCGCGAACGACGTGACCCGGCGGATGCCCCCCACCCAGTCGGTGCGGCTGCTGTCCGCGGCCGTACGCAGGCTGCGCGGGGCGGGTTCGGAGGTGGTCGTCGGGACCTGCCCCGACCTGGGCACGATCGAGCCGGTCTACCAGCCGCTGCGCTGGGTGGCCCGGCGGGTCTCCCGGCAGCTGGCCGCCGCCCAGACCATCGGGGTGATCGAACAGGGCGGCCGGACGGTGTCCATGGGCGACCTGCTGGGGCCGGAGTTCGCGGCGAACCCGCGGGAGATGTTCGGGCCGGACTCGTACCACCCCTCGGCGGAGGGGTACGCGACCGCCGCGATGGCGGTCCTGCCGACGGTGTGCGCGGCGCTGGGCCTGTGGCCGGAGGCGGACCGGCTCGACACGGGGCGCGGCGAGAACATGCTGCCGGTGGCGCAGGCGGCCTCCGCCGCCGCGGGGCAGGCGGGCACGGAGGTCACGGCGGCCCGTGCGCCGTGGGCCCTCCTGAAGTACCGCCGGCGCAGACGCGTCCCGGAGGCGGAGCCGCAGCCCGGTCCGGGGGCTCCGCCCCCGCGCCCCCGCGCCTCGCGCACCGGCGAGGCGTGACCTGCCCCCGCACGGGGGGATGCGGCGGGGGTCACACCCTCAGCCGGATGACCTTCGCCGTACGGGCCGGTAACTTCACATGGTCCGCTACAAACCCGCACGCCCCCTTGGAGCCGTGATGCCCGAAGCCGTCATCGTTTCCGCAGCCCGCTCGCCCATCGGCCGCGCCTTCAAGGGCTCCCTCAAGGACCTGCGCCCGGACGACCTGACGGCCACGATCATCCAGGCCGCCCTGGCCAAGGTCCCCGGGCTGGACCCGCGCGAGATCGACGACCTGATGCTCGGCTGCGGCCTCCCCGGCGGGGAGCAGGGCCACAACCTGGGCCGCATCGTCGCCGTGCAGATGGGCATGGACCACCTTCCGGGCTGCACCATCACCCGGTACTGCTCCTCGTCCCTCCAGACCTCCCGCATGGCCATGCACGCCATCAAGGCCGGTGAGGGCGACGTGTTCATCTCGGCGGGCGTCGAGATGGTCTCCCGCTCGGTGAAGGGCACCAGCGACGGCCTGCCGGACACGCACAACCCGTTCTTCGCCGAGGCGGAGGCCCGTACCAAGGCCGTCGCGGAGAGCGAGGGCGCCTCCTGGCACGACCCGCGCGAGGACGGCCTGGTGCCGGACGCGTACATCGCGATGGGCCAGACCGCCGAGAACCTGGCCCGCCTCAAGGGCGTCACCCGCCAGGACATGGACGAGTTCGGCGTGCGTTCGCAGAACCTCGCCGAGGCCGCCATCAAGAACGGCTTCTGGGCCCGCGAGATCACCCCGGTCACCACCCCGGACGGCACGGTCGTCAGCACCGACGACGGCCCGCGCGCCGGGGTCACGCTGGAGGGCGTCCAGGGCCTCAAGCCGGTCTTCCGCCCCGACGGCCTGGTCACCGCCGGCAACTGCTGCCCGCTGAACGACGGCGCCGCGGCCCTCGTCATCATGAGCGACACCAAGGCGCGCGAGCTGGGTCTGACCCCGCTGGCCCGCATCGTGTCCACCGGCGTCTCCGGGCTCTCCCCCGAGATCATGGGCCTGGGCCCGGTCGAGGCGAGCAAGCAGGCCCTGAAGCGGGCCGGCCTGACCATCGGCGACATCGACCTGGTCGAGATCAACGAGGCCTTCGCGGCCCAGGTGATCCCCTCGTACCGGGACCTCGGCGTGGACATCGACAAGCTGAACGTCAACGGCGGCGCCATCGCCGTCGGTCACCCGTTCGGGATGACCGGCGCCCGCATCACCGGCACCCTGATCAACAGCCTCCAGTTCCACGACAAGCAGTTCGGCCTGGAGACGATGTGCGTGGGCGGCGGCCAGGGCATGGCGATGGTCATCGAGCGGCTGAGCTGAGCCGCAGCGGAGGCGAAGCTCAGCGCGACCGTCAAAACGAGCGGCTGCTGAGCCGCCCGCGCGTCGCTTGTTGACGCCGGGTCCAACCGTCCCGCGGCCGACCCGTGACCGAATCTCCCCCAGGATGTGACATACATCCTGGGGGTTCGGCATTTGTGCAGGTCAGCGGCAGGATGGGACTTCGGGCTGTGACGAACGACCTGTCCATTTCGTGACGTAATGCACTGCACCCCATTCCCAGGTCGGGACAAGCTGGGGTAGGAAGTCGGGGGATCGAAACACATCAGGAGTTAGTCAGTGAGCGCCATGTCTCTTGCCCTGCTGCTGACCACGGCCGCTGCCACGGCCGTGGGCGCTGCTGCGCTGCACGCCGTCCACGGCCTCCGCAAGCAGGTCACGGCCCTGCGCGGCGAGCTCGCCGCCTCGGCCGCCCTCCGCGGTGCCTCCGTCCCGCACGCCCGCAGCGCGGGCGCGGTCGAGTCCCCGGCCGCGGAGATACGAGCCGCCGTCGCCGAGGCCCTGGCCGAGGAGCGCGAGCGGGAGCTCGCCGAGGCCCGCGCCTTCTGGGCGGCTCAGGAGGCCCGCGACGCCGCGGACGCCCCCTCGCTGCTGGGCGGCCTGACCGGGCTCGGCGAGGACAACCCCGTGTTCCTGCCGCGCCAGGCCGACATGGTGGGTCTGGAGCCCTTCCTCGACGAGGAGCCGGCCGCGCCGGAGTACCCGGAGGACTCCCCGGAGCTCGCAGCGGCCCGCCGCCGGCACCCCTCGCACCCCGACTTCGTGCCCGTCCAGGCCCAGGCCGCGGCGGCGCACGGGGACCACGAGCGCACGGTGAGCCGCCTGGAGGAGCTGGCCCAGGCCCGCACCGCGCTGGCCGACGTGCGGCCCGGCCCGCTGGGCACCCTGGACGTGTACGTGTTCACCGACGGCACCACGCTGTGCATGACCCCCGGGCACCGGGAGACCGCCGAGCGCCTCGCCGAGGCCCTGCGCTCGGGCAGCGCCCCGGTCCTGCTGGGCGGCTCCGGGATCTCGGGCGCGTACGCCCTGACCTTCTCCTGCGGCGAGGGCGACCCGGAGAACCCCGCGAACAACGTCTACATCCTCGCGGACCGGGTCATCGCATCGCTCTGATCTCCGCCTGCTCCACCAGCGCCACGGCCTCGTCCACCATCCCGGACGAGGCCGTTGCCGCATGCCGCAGCGCCTCCGCCAGGTCCTGGCCGGCCACCGCCACCTGATCGCCGACCACGAAGATCCCGGCGTCCGGCATCTCCCGCACCCCGCCCTCCGGGGCGCCCTCCAGGGCCTGGGCGCGTGCCGAGAGTTCGCGGGCCAGGTCCAGGGCCTCGGCGGCGGCCCCGCGCTGGAGCCGGCTCTGCGGTGCGGCCCGGAGCCGGTCGGCGAAACGTTCCACGGCGGCGGTCAGAGGTGAGGTATCGAGCACGCCGGTGACCCTACGCGCCGTTGCGGCACTGTTGCCAACGGGCGAACTGTCGGGCACGGTGACGTGAAGAGAACCAGGCACGAACCATGCGTCCGGAGGCGCCCATGTCCGTAGAGTTCTCCGAGGAAACCCACCGGAACATGATCTCCCGAATCCCGACGACGACCGGTCGTGAAGTCTCCGACTGGCTGAGGGAAGTGGACGACGGCCCTTCCCTCATCCGGTTCGAGGAAAAGGTCAGCTGGCTCCGCGGGGCGCACGAGCTCTCGTACGGCCAGGCCAAGGCGATCATCCACGAGTACGACCTCCGCCGCGCCGCCCGCCGCCGGGGCTGACGCACGCCCCCTCCCCGGGCAGGGGGAAGGCCCCCGCGAGCACCGCCCGCGGGGGCCTTCCTCATGTCGGGTGCGTCCGGTCCGGCTAGTCGTCGCCGGAGAGGATCTGGAACAGGCGCAGCAGCTCCAGGTAGATCCACACCAGGGTCATGGTGAGGCCGAAGGCCGCCAGCCAGGACTCCTCGCGCGGGGCGCCGTACGTCACGCCGTCCTCGACCTGCTTGAAGTCGAGGGCGAGGAACGCGGCGCCGAGGATGACGCCGATGATGCCGAACACGATGCCGAGGCCGCCGCTGCGGAAGCCGAGGCCGTCACCGCCGCCGAAGACGGAGAACAGCAGGTTGGCGACCATCAGGAGCATGAAGCCCATGGCGGCGGCCATGACGAAGCCGTAGAAGCGGCGGTTCACGCGGATCCAGCGCATCTTGTACGCGAACAGCACGCCCGCGAACACGCACATCGTGCCCAGGACGGCCTGGACGACCACCCCGGCGCTGATGTAGGTGCTGGTCGCGGAGCTGATGACGCCGAGGAACACGCCCTCGAACGCGGCGTAGCCCAGGATCAGCGCGGGCACCGGCTTGCGCTTGAAGCTCTGCACCATCGCCAGCACGAACGCGACGAGCGCCGCGCCGACCGCGATGCCGTACGACTTGTTGACGTTGGCCGGGTCCACCGGCAGGAGGACCCAGGACAGGACCGCCGTCAGGACGACGGTGCCGAGCGTCATGGCCGTGCGGCTCACGACGTCGTCGATCGTCATCACATTGCCGCGGGCGGGCGCGGCCGGCATGCCGGTCTGCGGGTCCGTGGCGTACGGGTTGGTCGCGTAAGGGTTGGTCGCGGTCCCGGCCTGCACCTGCTGCGCGTCAAAGCCCGCGTAGCCGTTGTCGCGGCTGAACCCCCGTCGCGAGAAGACCGGGTTGCTGCTCCTCATCTCACTCCTCCATGGCCACCGTGCGCGGCCTTGCGTTCAAGAGTAATGCGTTAGCAAAGAAAGCACCCTACTGCTCAGGGAGGATCTTTTCATTCGGTATTCGGCGGAGCCGGGGCGCGCGCCGGGACCGCGCCGTGGCGCGCGCCGGGACCGCGCTGTGGCACGCGCCGGGACCGCGCCGTGGTGTGCGCCGGGGTCTGCGCCGCGATGTGCGCCGGGGCGGCCCGGGGCAAGGTGCGCCGGGGCGGCCGAGGCGAGGTGCACGGGAAGGGGGGCGGTCGGAAAAGGCCCGCCAGGAGGGCGGAGCGTGCCCGGAGCCGGACTTGAACCGGCACGGCCCTAGGGCCAGCGAGGTTTAAGCTCGCCGTGTCTGCCATTCCACCATCCGGGCAAGGCGGGCGGCTCCGCGAGAAGCAGCTGAGAACGCATGGTGAGCCTATCCGGAACGACCCCGCCATCCGGGGAAGATCGTTCTGATGTTGTCTGATTTTATTGAGGCTTGAGGGTGTGTCAGACACCAGAAGCCACGGTGGGCCCCCTGCGTGCCGCCCTCAAGGTCCACAAGGGATTGACGGGAATTCGACGGCCGCGCCGCGCCACCCCCGCCACCCCCCGCCACCCCCCTTCCCGCGGCCCGCCGCCCGGGGACGGCGTCATACCAAAGGAGGAGGCGGGGCCCCTCCGGTCAGACTCGAGTGGGTCCGGAGAACGGGCTCGCCGGTGGATCCCCGGCCGGATTCCGGCGGCGACGATGGAAAACGTCCCGCAGACCGACCGGCCCCTGACAGGAGTCCCCCGTGACCACCATGAACTTCGCCCCCAACACCACGGCCGTGGCCGCCCGCGCCACTCAGCTCTCCAAGGTGTACGGCCAGGGCGAGACCCAGGTGGTCGCCCTCGACAACGTCTCCGTGGACTTCGTCCAGGGGCAGTTCACCGCGATCATGGGCCCGTCCGGTTCCGGCAAGTCCACGCTGATGCACTGCGTGGCCGGCCTGGACACCTTCTCCGCCGGCTCGGTGCGCATCGGCGAGACCGAGCTCGGCTCGCTCAAGGACAAGCAGCTCACCCAGCTCCGCCGGGACAAGATCGGTTTCATCTTCCAGGCGTTCAACCTGCTGCCCACCCTGACCGCCCTGGAGAACATCACCCTCCCCATGGACATCGCCGGCCGCAAGGCCGACAAGCAGTGGCTGGACAAGGTCATCGAGATGGTCGGCCTCTCCGGCCGCCTCTCCCACCGCCCCACCCAGCTCTCCGGCGGCCAGCAGCAGCGCGTGGCGGTCGCCCGCGCCCTGGCCTCCAAGCCCGAGATCATCTTCGGTGACGAGCCCACCGGAAACCTCGACTCCCGCTCCGGCGCGGAGGTCCTCGGCTTCCTGCGCAACTCCGTGCGCGAACTCGGCCAGACCGTCGTCATGGTCACCCACGACCCGGTCGCCGCCTCCTACGCCGACCGCGTCATCTTCCTCGCCGACGGCCGGATCGTCGACGAGATGTACCGCCCGACCGCCGACGGCGTGCTCGACCGCATGAAGGCCTTCGACGCCAAGGGCCGCACCAGCTGAGGCACCGCCCCCTCCCGCGCCCCGGCCCACCTCGACTTCTGGACTCCTCCACCATGTTCCGTACCGCGCTGCGCAACGTACTCGCGCACAAGGCCAGGCTGATCATGACGGTGCTCGCCGTCATGCTCGGCGTCGCCTTCGTCTCCGGCACCCTCGTCTTCACCGACACCCTCGGCAAGGCCCTCAGCAGCCAGTCCGCCAAGAGCTACGACGGCGTCGCCGTCTCCGTCACCTCCTACGGCACCCGCGAGGAGAACGGCAGGAAGTCCGAGCCCGGCATCAGCCAGAAGACCTTCGACAAGATCGCCGCACTGGACGGCGTGGACTCGGTCGCCGGCCGGGTCCAGGGCTTCGCCGGCGTCGCCGACGCCAAGGGCAAGCTGATCGGCAACGGCTGGGCCAACAGCGGCTCCAACTTCGCCCCCGTCAAGGACGGCAAGGACCCGCGCTACCACTTCACCCAGGGCAACGGCCCGGTGCAGCCCGGCCGGATCGCCCTCGACGAGGAGACCGCCTCCAAGGGCGGCTACAAGGTCGGCGACAAGGTCCGCGTGGCCACCAACGGCCCGGTGAAGGAGTACACCCTCGCCGGTGTGTTCACCACCGAGGACGGCCAGGTCAACGCCGGCGGCAGCCTGGTGCTGTTCGAGCAGGCGACCGCGCAGAAGCTGTACCTCAAGCCCGGCTACTACACCGAGCTCTCCATCGCCGCCGCCCCCGGCGCCACCGCGGACAAGCTGCTCTCCGAGGTCAAGCCGCTGGTCGGCGAGCAGGCCACGGCCGAGACCGGCAAGGCGCTCGCCGAGCGCAACGCCAAGGACATCGAGCAGGGCATGAGCGGCATGAACCAGGTGCTGCTGGCCTTCGCCGCCATCGCGCTCTTCGTCGGCATCTTCCTGATCTACAACACGTTCACCATGCTGGTCGCCCAGCGCACCAAGGAGCTCGCGCTGCTGCGCGCCGTCGGCGCCTCCCGCCGCCAGGTCAAGCGCTCGGTGCTCACCGAGGCCTTCGTGGTCGGCGTGGTCTCCTCCGCGATCGGCCTCGTGGCCGGCATCGGCCTCGCCATCGGCCTGCGTTCGGCCATGGGCTCCTTCGGCGCGAAGATCCCGGACGGCCCGCTGGTCATCGCCCCGGGCACCATCGTGACCGCGCTGGTCATCGGCATCCTCGTCACGATGCTCGCCGCCTGGCTGCCGGCCCGCCGCACCGCGAAGATCGCCCCGGTCGCCGCCATGGGCAGCGCCCACCTGCCCGCCACCGCCAAGTCCCTCGTCGTGCGCAACAGCATCGGCGGCGTCCTCACCCTGATCGGCCTGGCCGCGGTCGCCGCCGGCGCCGGCATGGGGTCCGACGGCCGCATCACCATCGGCTTCGGCGCCTTCTTCGCCCTCATCGGCATCATCATCCTGATCCCGATGCTGTCCCGGCCGTTCATCGCCGCCGTCCGGCCGCTGCTCCAGCGGGTGTTCGGCGTGGCGGGCAAGCTCGCCGCGCAGAACGCGGTGCGCAACCCGCGCCGCACCGGCGTCACCGCCGCCTCGCTCGCCATCGGCCTGACCCTGGTCACCGGCCTCACCGTGCTCGGCGTCACCGTCGGCAAGGCCGTCGACCGCATGACCACCGACGTGATCAAGGCCGACTACATGGTCACCATGGCCAGCGGCGACAGCCTCGACAAGTCGGTCCTCCCGGCGCTGGAGAAGGCCCCCGGGGTCACCGCCGTCAGCCCGCAGCAGGCCGGCTACTTCAAGACCGGCGACGACCTCTTCCACTCCGCCTCGGGCGTCAACCCGAAGGGCATCGACCAGCTGCTGGACCTGGAGGTCCTGAGCGGCTCCACGGCCTCCCTGGCCGAGGGCAAGGTGGCGGTCGCCGACACCACCGCGAAGAAGGCCGGCCTGACCGTCGGCAAGACCGTCGAGGCCAAGTTCGACGACGGCAAGAAGGAGACGCTGACCGTCGGCGCGGTCTACAAGGAGAACGAGTTCGTCTCCCCGTACGTCCTCGACGCCAAGATCCTGGACCGGCACGCGAACGGCGAACGCTCCGACATCCGCCAGGTCTTCGTCAAGATGGACGGCGGCGAGTCCGCGGCCAACGAGCAGAAGATCGTGGACGCCCTCGGCAGCAACCCGGCCATCAGCGTCCAGGACCAGACCGACATCCGGAACACCTTCGGCGGCATCATCAACATGATGCTGAACATCATGTACGGCCTGCTCGGCATGGCCCTGCTGATCGCCATCCTCGGCGTCGTCAACACCCTCGCCATGTCGGTGTTCGAGCGCCAGCAGGAGATCGGCATGCTGCGGGCGATCGGCCTCGACCGGGCCCGGGTCAAGAACATGATCCGCCTGGAGGCCGTGGCCATCTCCCTCTTCGGCGCGGTCATCGGCGTCGGCCTCGGCACCTTCCTCGCCTGGGCCATCGGCCAGACGATCAAGAACTCGATCCCCGAGTACGCGCTCGTGATCCCGTTCGACCGGATCGGCATCTTCCTGGTGCTCGCCGCCCTGGTGGGCGTGCTCGCCGCCATGTGGCCGGCGCGCAGCGCGGCCCGGCTGAACATGCTGACCGCCATCAAGACCGAGTAGCAGCAGGGCAGGTGCCCGACCGGAGGGGCCCCGCGGCCGTCGTGCCGCGGGGCCCCTTCCGTACGCCCTCAGGCCGCCGGCCAGTCCCGGGTGCGCAGCGGCAGTCCCGAGGCCCCGCGCTCCCCCGGCCGCACCGCCAGCACCTGGTTGACGCCCAGCCGCCCGTGCTCGAAGCCCAGGGCCGAGGCCGCCATGTAGAGCTGCCAGACCCGGGCCCGGCCCGGCGAGGTGAGGCGTACGGCCTCCTCCCAGTGCTCCTCCAGCCGGTCCACCCAGGCCCGCAGGGTCAGCCCGTAGTGCTCGCGCAGCGATTCGACGTCCCGGACCTCGAAGCCGGCCCGCTCCAGCTCGCCGACGGTGGTGCCCAGCGGGGACAGCTCCCCGTCGGGGAACACGTACGCGTCGATGAACTCGTCGATCCGGTACTCCGCCTCCTCGGGCTCCGGGGGCCGGGCGATCTGGTGGTTCAGCAGCCGTCCGCCGGGCCGCAGCAGGGCGAACAGGGTCCGGGCGTACTGCCGGTACCGCGCGGCCCCCACGTGTTCGGCCATGCCGATGGACGAAATCGCGTCGTACGGGCCGTCCTTGACGTCGCGGTAGTCCTGGACGCGGATCTCGACGCGGTCCGCCAGCCCCTCCTCGGCGACCCGCTTGCGGGCGTACAGGGCCTGCTCCCGGGAGAGGGTGACGCCGGTGACGCGGACCCCGTACGTCCGGGCCGCGTGCAGGGCCATGGAGCCCCAGCCGCAGCCCACGTCGAGCAGCCGGCCGCCTTCGGCGAGGGCGAGTTTGCGGCAGACCAGGTCCAGCTTGTCGTGCTGGGCCTGCTCCAGGGTGTGCCCGGGCCGCCAGTAGGCGCACGAGTAGACCATGGAGGGGCCAAGGAGCCGCTCGTAGAAGTCGTTGCCCACGTCGTAGTGGTGGCTGACGGCCTGCCGGTCGCGGCGCCGGGTGTGCGCGGACCCGGTGCGCCGCACGGCCTCCTCCGGCGGTGGCGCGGGCTTCGGCCAGGGCCGGGCGATGCGTACGAGCTCCAGGGCGGCGGACCGCACGGCCGGGTCGCGCAGCCGGGCGGGGCCGGTGCCGCTGCCGCTGCCGTCCGCGGCCGCCGGGTCGCGCTCCCACAGCAGCCCGGCGAGGGCGTCGAGCAGCCCGTAGAGGTCCCCGTCGGCGTCCAGTTCCCCGGCGACCCAGCCCCGCGCCAGCCCCAGCTCGCCCGGCTTCCACAGCAGCCGGCGCAGCGCGCGGCGGTGGCGGATGACGAGGACCGGCGCCCCCGGCGGCCCGGACTCGCTGCCGTCCCAGGCCCGGATGCGGAGCGGCAGGGGTGAGCCGAGCAGGGTCTCGGCGAGTGCGGTCAGCCGCGGAGCGGCGTCGGTCATGGCGAACACCTCCAGAAGGCTCAACCAACCGGCCTACCCCGGCGCCTGCCCCCACAATCGGCGCGGACACGCCGGAGGGAACCCGGTGGGACCCGCGGGAACCCGGGGGGAAGCCGGGCGAACCCGCGGGGGAGCGCCCGGGGAACGCCGAAGGGGCCGCCCGCACCACGGATGGCGGGCGGCCCCTTCGGGGACGCTGGTTCAGGACCGGCCGGAGCCGGACCGGAGCCCGGTCGGCCGGCTCAGGAAGCCTTGGCCTTCTCGGCCTTCTCGGCGGGGGCCGCCGCGACCGGGGCCGGCTTGGCGGCCTCGTAGAACTCCTCGCGGGGGGTCTCCAGCGCACCGAGGGAGACGACCTCGCGCTTGAGGAACATGCCGAGGGTCCAGTCGGCGAAGACGCGGATCTTGCGGTTCCAGGTCGGCATGGCCATGCCGTGGTAGCCACGGTGCATGTACCAGGCGAGCCGGCCCTTGAGCTTGATCTTCATCTTGCCCATGACGATCATCGCCACGCCCTTGTGCAGGCCGAGGCCCGCCACCGCGCCCTTGTTGGCGTGGCTGTACTCCTTCTGCGGGAAGCCCCGCATGCCGGAGACCACGTTGTCGCCGAGGACCTTGGCCTGGCGCAGCGCGTGCTGGGCGTTCGGCGGGCACCAGGCGTTCTCGTTGCCCGCCTTGCGGCCGACGAGGTCCGGGACCTGGGCGTTGTCGCCCGCGGCCCAGATGTAGTCGGTGCCCTGCACCTGGAGGGTGGCGGCGGTGTCCACGTGGCCGCGCGGGCCCAGCGGCAGGCCGTAGCGGGCCAGGGCCGGGTTCGGCTTGACGCCGGCGGTCCACACGATGGTGTTGGAGTCGACCTCGAGGCCGTTCTTCAGCACCACGTGGCCGTCCACGCAGGAGTCCATGGAGGTGCTGAGGTAGATCTCGATGCCGCGGGACTCGAGGTGCTCCTTGCCCCAGGTGCCCAGCTTCGGGCCGACCTCGGGGAGGATCTTGTCGGCGGCGTCCACCAGGATGAAGCGCATGTCCTCGCGCTTCACGTTGGTGTAGTACTTCGCGGCGTCGCGGGCCATGTCCTCGACCTCGCCGATCGTCTCGGCACCGGCGAAGCCGCCGCCGACGAAGACGAAGGTGAGGGCCTTGCGGCGGACGTTCTCGTCCGTCGTGGACTCGGCCTTGTCGAGCTGCTCGAGGACGTGGTTGCGCAGGCCGATGCCCTCTTCCACGCCCTTCATGCCGATGCCCTGCTCGGCGAGGCCGGGGATCGGGAAGGTGCGGGAGATGGCGCCGAGCGCGATCACCAGGTAGTCGAAGGGCAGCTCGTACGCCTCGCCGACGAGCGGCGTGACGACGGCGACCTTGCGGTCCTGGTCGATGCTGGTGACCCGGCCGGTGAGGACCTCGGCCTTGGGAAGCACGCGTCGCAGCGGGACGACAACGTGCCGGGGCGAGATGCTGCCGGCGGCGACTTCGGGGAGGAAGGGCTGGTAGGTCATGTACGACCGCGGGTCGACGACCGTGACGGTCGCCTCGCCGTAGCGCATCTTCTTCATGATGCGCTTGGCTGCGTACAGGCCTACGTACCCACCGCCTACTACGAGGATCCTGGGACGCTCCGTGGTGCTCATGCCATCGAGTATCCAGCACCCGGCGGGGGGTCGCTCGTGAGCCCCTTCACAAGAACCGAAGGACCCTCTGCTACACTGCGCCGCCCACGTGACCCAGGTCATGGTCCGCTCCGGGAACCACGGGGTGACGGAACTCGTTGTTCACCCGTCCTGAACTGGCCTGGAAGCTTCCGAAGGGTCTGAACCACAGGGTTCGTCGTTACCTCTGATACGAAACCCGAAGCACTCATCGATCAAACAAAACGGGTCCGTGGACCCCGAAAGGGCTTCGAAGTGCCCTTCCGCGGCGGCCGCGGACCCGAATCTCTTGTGAAGAACTTCACGAACTTTCTCCGGGCGGCGGGACCAAAGTCCCGCCGCCACCCCCCGGTCAGGCGATGGACCAGGCGATTCCGTCCAGAATGTCGTGTTCGGAGACGACCACCTCACGGGCGCCGATGCGCTCCATGACGGCCAGCAGGACCAGCGCACCGGCCCCGATCACGTCGGTCCGGCCGGGGTGCATGACACCGATCCGCGCGCGCTCGTCGTGCGTGGACGTCAGCATCCGCTCGGTGACCTCGCGGACGGTCTCGTACGGGATCCGGGAGTGGTGGATCGCCGAGGAGTCGTACTCCGGCAGGCCCAGGGCGATGCCGGCCACCGTGGTCACGGAGCCGGCCAGGCCGACGAGGGTGCGGGCCTCCCCCAGCGGGACGGTCTCGGCCGCCAGGTCCAGCGCGGCCTCGATGTCGGCGCGGATCGCGGCGATCTGCACCGGGGTCGGCGGGTCGGTCACGGCCCCGTCCACGACGAGGTGGCGCTCGGTCATCCGGACGCAGCCGACGTCCACGGAACGGGCGGCCCGGACGTGCTCCTCGCCGACCACGAACTCCGTGGAGCCGCCGCCGATGTCCACGACCAGGAAGGGCTTCTCCAGGTGGTCGGCACCGGCCAGCTCCCGGGTGGCCCCGGTGAAGGAGAACTCCGCCTCCTGCTCGCCGGTGATGACCTCCGGCTCGACGCCCAGGATGCCGAGCACCCCCGCGACGAACTCCTCGCGGTTCTCGGCGTCCCGGGAGGCGGAAGTGGCCACGAACCGCAGCCGCTCCGCACCCAGCTCCTTGATCACTTCGGCGTACGCGCCGCAGGCCGCGAAGGTGCGCTCCAGCGCCTCGGGGGCCAGCCGGCCGGTCTGGTCCACGCCCTGGCCCAGCCGGACGATGGTCATCCGCCGGTCCAGCTCGGTCAGCTCGCCGGTGGCCGGGTCGCAGTCGGCGACCAGCAGGCGGATGGAGTTGGTGCCGCAGTCGACGGCCGCGACCCGGGTCACGCGGACCCCTCCCCGGTCTCCGGAGCCGCCGCCCCGTCGGTGCACGGGGTGACGCAGGCGCCCTTGGCCCACCACTCGGGGAGCATCGCGATGGCCTCGTCGCCCAGCGGGTTCACGCCCGGGCCGGCCGCCAGCGAGTGGCCGACGAGCACGTGCAGGCACTTGACCCGGTCGGGCATGCCGCCCGCGCTGGGGAAGCCCTGGAGCACCTCGATCTCGTCGCGGCGCCGGATGTAGTCCTCGTGCGCGGCGCGGTAGGCGGCGGCGAGCTCCGGGTCGGTGCCGAGCCGGGCCTGCATCTCCTTCATCACGCCGTTGGCCTCCAGGGTGCCGATGGCGGAGGCGGCGCGCGGGCAGGTCAGGTAGTACAGGGTGGGGAACGGGGTGCCGTCCGGGAGCCGCGGGGCCGTCTCGACCACGTCCGGCTGCCCGCAGGGGCAGCGGTGCGCGATGGCCCGCAGGCCGCGCGGCGGGCGGCCGAGCTGCTGCTGGAACGCTTCGATGTCGGCGGCCGTCGGCTCGGTCCGGTCGGTCTGGGGCGGGGGCGTTTCCATGCCTGCTGTGAAGTCTCTTCTTTCGGGGTCCGACGGTTTCGGTCGGACGGGCTCAGTCGTCGTCGGGGCGGTCGGCCTTGTCGACGCCGTCCCAGACGTTGGAGTACCAGGGGCGGTCGCCGGCGCCTTCCCCGGCGCGGCGGCGTGCCTCTTCCGCGGCCTCGGGGTCGACGACGGTGTAACCGACCTCCCCGGGCCGCACGTAGTGCAGGTGCCTGCGCGCCTGCTGTTCCACATAGGCCGGGTCCTGCCAGCGGGCCTTCTCGTCGCGCAGCTCCTCCAGGCGCTGGCGCGCCTCGTCGGCGGTGCGCTGCTGCTCCGTGATGTCCGAGCGCTGGGAGACGTACTGGCGCATCGGGTACGCGAGGGCGACGATCAGGGTGCAGAGCACCAGGGCGAGCAGGGCGGCCCGGCCGGTCAGGCGGCTGCGCCGGACCTGGCGGCGGGACTGCGAGCGGTAGACGTGGGCGGCGGTCCGCTCCCCGAGCTGCTTGAGCCTGGTTGCGGTGGAGAACCGGTCCCGGTTCCCGGCCATGTTCCGCCTCCCCTCTCCTACACGCGTACGTCCCCGCACACGGTACGGGACCGGGGGCGGGGACGCTTCGCTACGCTGCGGCTTTGCTCCTTATTCGTTTCTTTGGATGCAAAGCGCGGAGCCGGAGCCGCGCGGGGGTGATCAGCCCTTGAAGCGCGGGAAGGCGCTGCGGCCGGCGTAGACGGCGGCGTCGTCGAGGATCTCCTCGATGCGCAGCAGCTGGTTGTACTTGGCGACGCGGTCCGAGCGGGCCGGGGCGCCGGTCTTGATCTGGCCGCAGTTCACGGCGACGGCGAGGTCGGCGATGGTGACGTCCTCGGTCTCGCCGGAGCGGTGCGACATCATGCACTTGAAGCCGTTGCGCTGGGCCATCTCGACGGCGTCGAGGGTCTCGGTGAGCGAACCGATCTGGTTCACCTTCACGAGCAGGGCGTTGGCGGAGCCCTCCTCGATGCCGCGGGCGAGGCGCTCGGGGTTGGTGACGAACAGGTCGTCGCCGACGATCTGGACGCGGGAGCCCAGCTTGTCGGTGATGACCTTCCAGCCGGCCCAGTCGTCCTCGAAGAGCGGGTCCTCGATGGAGACGAGCGGGTAGGCGTCGACGAGGCCCTCGTAGTACTCGGTCATCTCGGCGGCCGAGCGGGACTGGCCCTCGAACTCGTACTTGCCGTCCTTGTAGAACTCGGACGCGGCGACGTCGAGCGCGAGCGCGATGTCCTTGCCCGGGGTGTAGCCGGCCTGCTTGATGGCCTCGACGATGAGGTCGAGCGCGGCGCGGTTCGACTCCAGGTTCGGGGCGAAGCCGCCCTCGTCGCCCAGGCCGGTGGAGAGGCCCTTGGAGTGCAGGACCTTCTTGAGGGTGTGGTAGACCTCGGCACCCCAGCGCAGGGCCTCGGAGAAGGACTCGGCGCCGATCGGCGCGATCATGAACTCCTGGATGTCCACGTTGGAGTCGGCGTGCGACCCGCCGTTGAGGATGTTCATCATCGGAACGGGCAGCAGGTGCGCGTTCGGGCCGCCGAGGTAGCGGAACAGCGGCAGGTCCGAGGCCTCGGACGCGGCGTGGGCCACGGCCAGGGAGACGCCCAGGATGGCGTTGGCGCCGAGGGAGCCCTTGTTGTCGGTGGCGTCCAGGTCGAACATGGCCTGGTCGATCAGGCGCTGCTCGGTGGCGTCGTAGCCGACGAGCTCCGGGCCGATCTGCTCGATGACGGCGAGGACGGCCTTCTCGACACCCTTGCCCATGTAGCGGTTGGGGTCGCCGTCACGGAGCTCGATGGCCTCGAAGGCACCGGTGGAGGCGCCGGACGGAACGGCAGCACGGCCGGTGCTGCCGTCGTCGAGGCCCACCTCGACCTCGACCGTGGGGTTGCCTCGGGAGTCCAGGATTTCCCGGGCTACGACGACGTCGATGGACGGCACGAGCATCTCCTTCTGGGATGTGACGCTGGGTGTGCGGTGGCACGGAGGCCTTGCGGTGGCCTTGCCGCCTAGAGCCTAACCGGATCCGGGCACTCGGCCGGCCGACCGCCCGGGTCCTGGGACGAAAAAGGGTCCGAATACCCCTGTTACGGGACATAGGACTCTTGAATTCGGCCCGCGGGGGCCGGCGCCGGGGTGCGGACGGCGGGCTTCCGGGGGCTGGAACCGGCGGGCGAACGACACCGCCCGGCGCGTACGGAGGGTCGCGCCGGGCGGTGCCGGGGTGCTCGGTGCCGGGCTCCGGCGGGGCCTCAGGAGAGGTGCAGCTTCTGGCCCGGGAAGATCAGGTCGGCGTCGCCGACGATGTCCTTGTTGAGCTCGAAGAGCTTCTCCCAGCCGCCCTTGACCCCGTGGGCCGCGGCGATGGTGCCGAGGGTGTCCCCGGGCTTCACCTCGTACGAGCCGTCGCCCTTCTTGTAGCCCTGGGTCGCGGAGGGGGCGGAGGGGCGCTCGGAGCGGGTGGTCGGCGCGGACTCCTCGCGGCTCTTCGACGCGGACTTCGAGGAACCGGAGGACGCGGCGGAGCCCGAGGACTTCGAGGAGCCGGAGGAGGAGGGCTTCGAGGTCGAGGGCTTCGACGGGGTGGTGTCGCCGGAGCCGGAGGAGGTGCGGGTCAGGCCGACGCCGCAGCTCGGCCAGGCGCCCTTGCCCTGGCCCGCGAGGACCTTCTCGCCGATGGCGATCTGCTGGGCCTTGGTGGCCTGGTGGGCGTTCGGCGCGTACGCCGTACCGCCGAAGGCGGCCCAGGTGGAGGCGGAGAACTGCAGGCCGCCGTAGTAGCCGTTGCCGGTGTTGATCGACCAGTTGCCGCCGGACTCGCACTGGGCGACGGCGTCCCACTGGGAGGTGGTGGCGGCACTGGCGGTGCCGGCGGCCATCAGGGGGGCGGCGACGGCGGCGCCGGTGACACCCGCCAGGGTCACGATGCGGGTCGTCCGGTCGAGCGCAGTGGGGCGGCGATGCTTGCCCTTGCCGGAAAGCAGCATGGAACTTCTCCTCACCGACGCCTGCGAGGTGAGCTGTCGGGTTCGGGCTGATGAGCTGCCCGGCCGCACGCGGTGCGCGCGGCTTCACCCCGAGCCGTTCCCGTGACCGTCTTTCAACGGCCGGGCCCGGCGCAAACCTTGGGTCCCCCGCTCCTGCCTTCGGCGCTTGCGCGACGACTGTTCCCTCCGGACCGCCGGCAGGATTCGGCGATGCGGTCGAAGGGGCCCGCGGTGGCGAGCGGTTCAGACCGTAGGCAGAGGCCTCCCCGATGTTCAAGGTCGGACATCGGGGAGAAACCGCCCCTATCCACCCCTCCGCCAGGGGTGTTTGCGCAGGTGAGAGCGCTTATTACGGAATCATCACGGCGGGCCGGGCCAGTTGGGCGGAAGAGACGCATGTCTCACTTGATCGAATACGGACATTCGACCCTTAACGGGGCATCAGCCGCGCCCGAAGTGCCCCTATTTCTGACGGAGATCGAGGTTCTGGCCCGGCTGGATCAGATCCGCGTCCTCGCCGATGAGCTTCTCGTTCGCCTTGTACAGCGCGCCCCAGCCGCCCTTCACGCCCTTGGCGTCCGCAATCTCGGAGAGGCTGTCCCCGGGCTGCACGGTGTACGTGGGCGAGGGGGCCGGGATGGACGCCGGGTCGGTGAGGTCCGACGCGGCGTCAGCGGAGCCGGTGGCGCCGCCCGCCGCGCCCAGGCCCTCGTCGGCCGCCGCACCGCGGTGGCGGCCGGAACCCTCGCCCGCGCCGGGCGTGGCCGCCGCAGGGGTCTCGGGGGTGGCCCCCGGGGCGCCGGGGGCGGTCGGAGTGCCGGGCGCGGCAGGCGTGGTGGGAGCCGTCGGCGTGCCCGGCGTACCGGGGGCCGTCGGGGTCCCGGGCGTGGCCGGGGTGGAGGGCGTGCCCGGGGCGGCCGGGGTGGTCGGGGTCGCCGGGGTGGTGGGCGCACCCGGGGTGGCGGGGGTGGTGGGGGTGGCCGGCTTGGCGTGCTTCGCCGGCTTCTCGGGTGCCGGGCGCTCGTCGGGGCGCACGGGGGCCGGGGAGACCGGGCGCGGCGAGGCGGCGGAGCCGGGGTCCACGTCGGCGGCCGGGCCCTTCCCGGTGAGGCCCGCCGGGCCCGCGCACAGCGGCCAGGCACCGGGGCCCTCGCTGCCGAGGATCCGCTCGGCGACGGCTATCTGCTGGGAGCGGCTGGCCAGGTCGGGGCGGGTGGCGAACTCCAGCCCGCCGCCGTCCTTCCACATCTGCTGGGTGAGCTGGAGCCCGCCGTACGCGGCGTTGCCGAAGTCTGCGCTCCAGGCGCCGCCGCTCTCGCACTCGGCGACCTTGTCCCAGGTGGCGGCTTCCGCTGCGGACGCGTTGGTGGCCGCGAGCAGCGGCAACGCGAGCGCGGAGCCGGTGACTCCGGCCGTGACGACGATGGCGGGTGCCTGACGGGGGCGTCTGTGGCGGCCGTTCCCGGAACGCATGGCTGTGGACCTTTCGCGTGACAGCAAAGGGGCGACGGCGAACCTAACCGGCCTCGAACGTTTGTCACAAGTCGATGCAGCGCAGATCACGCGAAGGTCACACTCCTGATGGTCCGTCAAGAACGGTCCAGGAATGCTTGAATCCGGTTCAGTTTCCGGCGGGTTCCGCTTTCAGCCTCCGGACGGCGTGAACGCGACGGGCAGCGTGCGCAGTCCGCGCATGATGAGCCCGCCGCGCCACCGGAGTTCGGCGGGATCCGCGTCAAGTCGCAGGTCCGGCAGGCGGGTCAGCAGGGTGGCCAGTGCGGTCTGGCCCTCCAGCCGGGCCAGCGGGGCGCCGAGGCAGTAGTGGATGCCGTGCCCGTACCCGAGGTGCTGGTTGTCGGTGCGCGAGAGGTCCAGGGTGTCGGGCGCGGCGAACCGCTCGGGATCGCGGTCGGCGGCCGCGAGCACCACGAGCACCGGGTCCCCGGCGGCGATGTCCTGCCCGCCGAGGGTCAGCGGCCGGGTGGCGAACCGCCAGGTGGCCAGCTCCACGGGGCCGTCGTAGCGCAGCAGCTCCTCCACGCCGGTGGCCAGCAGTTCCGTCTCCCCGGCGGCGAGGGAGGCCTGGAGGCGGGTGCGCTGGCCGGGGTTCATGAACAGGGAGTGCAGCCCGTTGCCGATGAGGTTGACCGTGGTCTCGAAGCCGGCGAAGAGGAGGATGAAGGCCATCGCGGCGGCCTCGTTCTCCGTCAGGTGCTCGCCGTGGTCGCTCGCCCGGATGAGTCCGGAGATGAGGTCGTCGCCCAGGTCGTCGCGCTTGCGGTGGATCAGCTCGACCAGGTAGTTGCGCATCTGCTTGACCGAGCGGGCCACCCCGCCGCGCGGGCCGCCCCCGTGCCGGATCATCATCCCGGCCCAGTCGCGGAAGTCGTCCTGGTCCTCGCGCGGCACCCCGAGCATCTCGCAGATGGCGTAGATGGGGAGGGGGAAGGCGAACTCGTGGATGAGGTCCGCCGTGCCCCGCGCGGCGAACCCGTCGATGAGGTGGTCGGTCAGCTCCTGCACCCGGGGGGTGAACTCGGCGACCCGGCGCGGGGTGAACGCCTTGGACACCAGCCGGCGCAGCCGGGTGTGGTCGGGCGGGTCGATGTTGAGCAGGTGGGTCATCAGCTCGGCCTTGCGCTCGCCCGGGATGCCGGTCTTGCCCTTGGCGTGGGCGGGCTCCGCGTGGTGGGCCGGGTTCTTGCTCAGCCGCTGGTCGGCGAGAGCCTGGCGGGCGTCGGCGTACCGGGTGACGAGCCAGGCCTCGACCCCGCTGGGCAGCTTGGTGCGGTGCACCGGGGAGTGCTCGCGCAGCCAGGCGTACGCGGGATACGGGTCGGTCGCGAACTCCCAGTCGAACAGGGTGGGGGCCGGGGGTCCGGCGGGGCCAGCTGCTGCGTTCTCTTCGTGCACCACCCGACGGTATCCCCCCGGGGTGCATGCCCGCGCTCATCCCATATGACGGGTTCGCGACGGCTGTCCGCAGATCGGACGGACCTTGACCTGAGCCGATCCGACGTTCCTACTTTCGGTTCTGTGGATGTGAGGATCTTGAAAAGAAGTTTCGCGGTGGTGGAGAGACGGGCCGAGCACGCGGTCAAGTACTTCTACTCGCACCTGTTCTGGCACAACCCGGGGGTCCGGGAGATGTTCCCGGAGTCCGGCGAGGAGATGGAACGCCAGCGGGACCGGCTGTTCGCCGCGCTCACCCACGTCGTCGCCCACCTGGGGGACGAGGCCGTCGGCCCGTACCTGCGCGACCTCGGACGCGACCACCGCAAGTTCCTCGCCGGCCCCGAGCACTACGCGGCCGTCGGCGCCAGCCTGCTGGCCGCGCTCGCGGAATGCTCGGGCGAGGCCTGGACCCCGGCCGTGGAGAAGGCGTGGGGCGAGGCGTACTCGCTCATCGCGGACGCCATGATGGCCGGCGCCGCCCGCAGCGCCGACCCGCCCTGGTGGGACGCGGAGATCGTGCAGCACCTCCGGTACGGCGAGGACATCGCGGTGCTGACCCTCCGCCCGCACCTGCCGCTCCCCCACCGGCCCGGCCAGTACGTGAGCGTCACCAGCGAGCGGGTGCCCCGCACCTGGCGCACCTACTCCCTCGGCAACGCCCCCCGCCCCGACCACACCCTCGACCTGCACGTCAGCCGCATCAAGCGCGGGCGGCTCAGCACGGCCCTGGTCGAGGAGGCGCAGCCCGGGGAGCTGCTGCGGCTCGGCGCCGCCGGCGGGACGATGGCCCTGCACCGCGAGGCGGGCCGGCCGGTCACCTTCGTGGCGGCGGGCACCGGCTGGGCCCCGGTGCGGGCCATGCTGGAGGAGCTGGTCCGCCGCCCGCACGGCCAGGACGTACGGCTGTTCCTCGCGGCCCGGGACGGCGCGCACCTCTACGACCGGCCGCTCATCGACGCGTGGCAGGCCGGGCACCCCTGGCTGACCGTCACCTACGTGACCCCCGCCCCCGGGCGGCACCGCAAGCAGGCCACGGAACGGCTCGCGACCGCCCTGAGCAACCGGGCCCGGTGGGCCGAGCAGGACGTCTACGTCAGCGGCCCGCCCGTGTTCGTCGAGGAGACCGTGCGGCTCCTGGCGGAGCTGGGCGCCGACCCGCTCCGGGTCTTCCACGACGCCCTCCCGGCCGTCGGCGCCGACCGGACCCGCCCGCTGGGCTTCGGCGAGTGGTTCCTGAACCGGCCGGTCCCGCACTGGCACGACCCCGCGGCCCGCACCCCGGGCGCTCCGCCCGCCCCCGGCCACGAGGACTGAGGCCGGGCCCGGCCGACCGCCGCCGACCGCATCACCGCCGACCGCCGACCGCCGACCGCCGCCAGGGTCGGCCCGTACGGGGACAGCCGGCGCCCGTGCCGTCCGCACGCGGGGACCCGCCCGCGAGCGGGACCGGGAACCCTGTGTCCCCGCCCGCTACTCCGCCAGCCCCTCCGCGGCGCGGATCGCGTCCCGGTAGGTCCGGGCGGCCGCCCGCAGCGCCGTCTCCGGGTCGATCCCCTCGGCCTCCGCGCGCGCCGCCAGCGCCAGCAGCTCGTACCCGATGCCCTCCCCGGCGGGCAGCTCGACCGGCACCCCGCCGCTGCGCACCCGCCCCGCGAGCTTGGCCGCGAGCGCCAGTCCGGGCTGACCCAGCGGGATCCCGTCGGTCACCGACGCGCGCTGCTTCTCCGCCGCCTTGGTGCGCAGCCAGTGGGCCTTGACCTCCTCCGGGGTCTCGGCGGTCGCGTCACCGAAGACGTGCGGGTGCCGGTGGACGAGCTTCTCCACGAGGGTCCCGGCCACGTCGTCCACCGAGAACGGCTCCTCGGGGTCCTCCTCGGCGATCCGCGCGTGGAAGACCACCTGGAGCAGCACGTCGCCGAGCTCCTCGCGCAGCTCGGCGCGGTCCCCGTCCTCGATGGCCTCGACGAGCTCGTACGCCTCCTCGATGCCGTACTTCGCCAGGCCCTGGTGGGTCTGCTGCGAGGACCACGGGCACTCGCGCCGGATCCGGTCCATGACCTGCACGAGGTCGAGGAGCCGGGCGCCGGGCAGGTCGTACGAGCCGGGCAGCAGCTCCAGGTCGGGCATGCTGTGGCGGCCCGAGCCGGCCAGCCGGGCCAGCCCGTCGGTGAGCCGGCGGTCGCCCTCGCCGGCGGGGACCACCACGACCGTGCGCCCGCCGGCGCAGGCCGCCACGAGCTCCTGCGCGTCCGGCCGGGCGTGCTCGACCGTCACACCGGCCTCCCGCAGGTACGGCAGCTGCGGGTGGCCGAGGTCGGCGCACAGCACCAGGTCGGCGGTGCGCAGGGTCTGCCAGGCCTGCCAGGACAGCAGGCCGGGGGCGACCCGGTGGCTGGCGGTCAGCAGGACGATGCGGCCGACGGCGGCGGGGTCCTCGGGCAGGTCGGAAGGAACGGAAGCAGTCACGCTTCGAACCTACCTCCGGCCGCGGGGCTCACCCCGCCACGGGTGCCTCCTGCACCGGCTTGGTGACCTGGCGGATCCACGGGGTGGCGGCCGCACCCACGGTGAGCTGGGACGGGTCCCAGGAGCCGTAGCGCGGGTTGACCTTCACGCCGAGCTCCTTGGCGGCCGCGGAGGCGGGGCCCGCGAGCTTGCCCTCGCCGTACTTCTGGTTCAGCCGGGCCAGGATCAGCTGGTCGCGGATGGCCCGGTCGATCTGGCCGGGGGCGAGCCCGCCCTTCTGGAGGGCGAGCGCCCGGAACTGCTCCACGCCCCCGGACTGCTGGATCCGCTCCTTGCGGGCGTCCTCCAGCTCCTTGGTGCTGATGGTGATCCCGGCGTTCTCGGCGGCCCGGTCCAGCACCCGGCTCTGGATCATGGAGTTGAGCTTGTACTTCTCCAGGCCGGAGGTGTCGGAGATCAGCTGCGCGGCATCGGGGGACTTGTGCTGCGCGTCGCGCACGTCCCGGGTCTGCGCCTGCAGGGCCGAGATGGTGATGCGTTCACCGCCGACCACGGCCGCCGTGCCGGGCCGGGTGTCTTCCGAGCACGCGGTGAGGAGGGGGGCCGCCGCGAGCAGGGCGGCGGAGACGGAGAGCGCTGTGCGACGGTGCAAAGGAGCCTCCCGGCAGAAGGATTGTGCTTTGGTGCACAAGGCCTTGCGGTGATCGATGGTAAGCAGTCGCTGTGGCCCGGGCCACCGATTCGACCAACGATTCCCCCCGCATCAGGGTGCGCCACCCCGGCTGCCGCCGGGCACCGGGCCGGGGCAAACCCAGCCCCGGAAGGCTCGGCTGCCCACCGGGCCGGGGCAAACCCAGCCCCGGAAGGGTCGGCTGCCCACCGGGCCGGGGGAAATCCAGCCTCGGAAGGGTCGGCTGCCCACCGGGCCGGGGGAAATCCAGCCCCGCCGGCGATTGAGGCGCGGGGTTTGGGGCGGAGCCCCAAGGCAACCCGGCTGGCGCCGGGCACCGGGCTCCGCCCGGACCCGCTCCTCAAACGCCGGAGGGGCTGGAATGTGCTCCGCAGGGTTCGGGGCGGGGCCAACCCCGGCGGGCCGGGGCAAATCCAGCCCCGCCGGCGATTGAGGCGCAGGGTTAGGAGGGGGCCTGGTTCAGCCAGTGGAGGGTGCGGCGGATCTCGCCGGGGAAGGGGTGGTGCGGCCCGTGCAGCCGCTCGGCATCGAACAGCAGGCGCGCCATCGTCTCGTGCGCCGCCACCCGGTCCCCGAGCGCCAGCAGCAGCTGCCCGATCCGGCGCCGCACCTCAAGGGTCAGCTCGCGGTCGTCGTTCGCGTACTGGTTCTCGAAGTACGGCAGCAGCGCGCGGTACTCCGCGAGGGCCGCCGCGGGTTCGCCGAGCTGCTCCAGGCACTGGGCGGCCTCGTAGCGGAACCGGAGGGACTGCGGGTCGCCGGGCCCGGAGGCGGCCGCGTGCTCGTCCGCGAGCCGCCGCAGCTCGGGCAGGGCCCGCCGGTACTGCCCGTCGTCCATCAGCGTGGCCGCGTACTGCTTGCGCAGGGAGCGGACCACCGTGGACTTCTCGCCGTGCTGGGCGGCGGCCGCCGGCAGGATCCCGCCGAGGATGTCCACGGCCTGGGTCAGCCGGCCTTCGTCGAGGAGCCGCTTGACCTGGTCCACTGCGGCGGCCACGTCGGTCCGGCCGGAGCCGGCGGCCGGTCCGGCCGGGGCGGTGCCGGGTGCGGCGGCCGCGGCCCGGTCGGGCCAGGGGGCGTGCGGGCGGACGAAGGGCCGGGTGGGGTCGAGGGGACCGCCCCCGGGTCCGGCCGCGCCCTGGCCGGGCAGCAGCGGCACCAGGGCCGCGTAGACCTCCTGCGCGGAGCCCGGCCGGTGCCGGGGGTCCTTGGCCAGCAGCCGCAGCACCAGGGCCTCCAGCTGGTGCGGCACCTCGGGCCGCACCTGACGGACCGGCAGCGGGGGCTCGTACAGGTGCCGGTGCAGCACCCCGAGGGCGGTGGACCCGGCGAAGGGCACGCTGCCGCTGAGGAGCTCGTGGAGGACCACGCCGAGGGCGTACAGGTCGGTGTACGGGCCGACGGCCCCGCCCATGGCCTGCTCGGGGGCCATGTACGCCGGGCTGCCGATGGGCGCGCCGGTGTGGGTGAGGCGGGTGGTGTCGGTGTCCATCACGGAGGCCACGCCCAGGTCGAGCACGACCACCGAGCCGTCGGGCCGGACCATGACGTTGCGCGGCTTGAGGTCGCGGTGGACGATCGGCACCGCGTGCACGGCCGCGAGCACCCCGCACAGCTGGGCGGCCACGGACACCGCCCACGGCCAGGGGTACGGGTCGTGCTCGGCGATGTGGTCGGCGAGGTCGGCGCCCTCCACGTACTGCATGACGAGGTACAGGTCGGCCTCGTCGCTGCCCGCGTCGTGGACGGTGACCAGGCCCGGGTGGTCCACCTGGGCGGTGACCCGGCACTCGCGCACGAAGCGGCGGCGCATCTCCTCCGAGGCGGTGTCCCCGACCGGGCCGGTGGCCTTGTCCGGGCGCAGCAGCTTCACCGCGACCCGGCGGTCGAGCCGCTGGTCGTACGCCGTCCAGACCTGGCCCATGCCGCCCTGCCCGAGGAGGGTGGCGAGCTGGTAGCGGTCCGCGATGACGCGTCCGCTCACCGGTCGCGCTCCTCACGGCGCAGCAGCTCGCTGAGCTCGTCGAGCTCGGCGCGGACCTGGCCGATGCGCTGCGGCGGGGCAGGCTGCTGCGGGACCGGCGGCTGGGGCGGGACCGGGGCGTGGTGCGGGGGCTGCGCCTGCGGCTGCGGCACGGGGGTGTGGTGCGGGGGCTGCGGGACCGGCGTGTGGTGGGCCGCCGGGCCGGCGGGCGGGTAGCCGTATCCGGCGGGCGGCATCGCGGGCTGCTGGAGCGGCGGCACGGGCGCTCCGGCGACGGGGCCGCCGACCGGGCCGGTGCGGGCGGGGCGGCCCTCGAAGTGCCGCACCTCGGCGTAGATGTAGTAGCAGAGGATGCCGACGGTGTTGAGGAGCATCCAGGACAGGATGGCGATGGCGGCGCCGTCGCTCATCTCCACGTTCTCGTCGGAGGGGGTGACCGCGCCGGCGAACACCAGCAGGCCGATGCCGCTGACCACCGACAGGGCGAGCAGCGCCCAGTGCCCGGCCCTCCGGGTGAGCACCGCCAGCCGCAGGATGGCCGCCCAGCCGAGGAAACCGCAGCTCAGCAGGGTCAGCGCGGCGAACAGCGCGCGGAGCGCGGCCAGTGTGCCTTCGGCGGGGCGCCCCGGCTGCGGGGGTGCATGGCCTGGCCCGTGCATTGCTGCTCCTGTCGGGTACGGGTGCCTGCGGGGCACCACGTGGGAAAACGCGAGGGTCTGAGCGTATACATCGACCGGGACACGGGCTCACGGGTTGCACAACCGTTGCCTTGGGGCTGCGCCCCGGACCCCGCGCCTCGATCTCCCCCGCCCCAGGGGGCCGGGAGGCACCCGTGGCGGGGCTGGATTTCCGCGCAGGGCCGGTCAAGCGCGGCGGGTACGGGGCGGGTTGGGGGCGGAGGCGGCGCCGTGTTCCCCGTACCCGGCGGCCGGGAAGGCTGTCACCGGGGTCCGTTAGCCTCGCTTGCACAGTCGACACACAGGGGGGAACCGGATGCGCATCCGCACTCTGGCCGCGAGCGCACTCGTCTGCGCCGCACTCGGCGGGCTCACCGCCTGCGGTTCGTCGGACCAGGGCACCGACGACAAGCCCGAGGCGCCGCCCGCGAGTGCAAAGGCACCCGGGCCCGGGAAGGCCGCGGACCCGTTCGCCGACCTCTCCGGACCGGAGATCCACGAGAAGGCGTACGCCGCGACGAAGTCCGCCGACTCCATGCGCCTCACCGGGCACGTCCGTACGGACGGCAAGGACGTGGAGATGGACCTCGCCCTGAACCTCAAGGGCGAGTGCTCCGGCCGGGTCACCCTCGGCGGCACGGGCACGGCCGACATCATCAAGTCGACCGAGGTCATCTACTACAAGGGCGACGCGAAGCTCTACCGCTCCCAGGCCAGGAGCATGCCGAAGAACCAGGCCGACGCGATGGTGGCGATGCTCGCCAACCGCTGGCTCAAGATGCGGGCGGACAGCGCCGAGGCCAAGCAGTCGGCCCAGATGTGCAACCTGGAGAAGCTCCTCGACTCCTTCGGCAAGAGCAGCCCGGTGGCCCGCAAGGGCGGCCCTGCGACGGTGAACGGCCAGTCGGCGCTGACCGTGACCGCCCCCGCGCAGGACGGCGGCCTGGAGACGTACTACGTCGCCACCCGGGGCGAGCCGTACCTGCTGCGCGCCACCAAGAACGGCAAGGAGCCCGGGGACATCACCTTCTCCGACTACGACAAGCCGGTGGACCTCACCCCGCCCGCCGACAAGGACGTCATCGACGCCGACAAGCTGAAGCGGAGCGGCAAGACCGCGTAGGGCCGCCGGGGCGGCGGCGGGCTCAGCGGGCCGGGGCCCGGTCCGCGGGGAGGGCCTGGCCGGGGCAGCGGGACAGCACGCGCTTCATCGCGTCCCGCTCCCCCGCCGTGACCCACAGCCCGTACTTCTTCTTCACGGCCACCTGGGCGGCCACGTACGGACAGCGGTAGGGCTTGTTCGCGGGCAGCCAGGTGGCCGCGTCCCCGTCGCTCTTGCGGCGGTTGGCGCGCGCGTCCACGGCCAGCAGGTTCAGCGGGTCGTTGGCGAACGCGATCCGCCGGGTGCGGTCCCAGCCGCGGGCCCCCTTCTGCCAGGCGTCCGACAGGGCGACCACGTGGTCCACGTCCACGGCGCTGCGCCCGCGCCGGAACTCCAGCCGCCGCCCGGTGTACGGGTCGCGCTCCAGCACCCCGGAGAGCACCGTGCAGCGGCCGTCGCGCAGCCGGGCGTCCGCCAGGTCCCGGCGCAGCACGTCCTCGCGGGTGGGGCAGCCGTTGCCGTCGGTGTCCCGCCAGCCGCGGCCGAACTGCTCCCGCCCGTAGCCGGTCTTCGGGGCCCGCCCCTTCACGGCCAGCGTGTCCACGGCCGCGAGTGCGGCCCCGCCGGGCGGGCCGCCGGGCCCGCCCGTGCCGTCCCGGTCCGCCGCCGAGCCCCCCGCGCACCCGCCCAGGGCCAGCGCGGCGGCGAGCAGCAGGGCGGTGGGGGCGGGGAGACGGCGCATGCCCGCGATCCTGGCACGCCCCCGGACGGGGCGACAGACCGCCCCGGGCGACAGACCGCCCCGGGTGGCAGACCACCCCGGGTGGCAGACCACCCCGGGTGGCAGACCACCCGGGGACGGCAGGCCGCCGGGGACGGCAGGCCGCCTAGGAGCCGAGGATCGTGGTGAGGAACTCCCCGGTCCAGGCCAGCAGTTCCCGCCCGACGAGCGGCTTGCCGCCGATCTTGCCGGTCTTCGGCCGCGGGATGAGCACCTGCGAGGTGGCCGGCTTGAGGACCGCTCCCGGGTAGAGCCGCTTGAGCCGCAGTTCCTGGGACTCCCTCAGCTCCACCGGCCCGAAGCGGATGTTGTTGCCCTGGAGGGTGATGTCGCCGACCCCGCAGGCCCGGGCGAGCATCCGCAGCCCCGCCACCAGCAGCAGGTTCTCCACCGGCTCGGGCAGCTTGCCGTACCGGTCCGTGAGCTCCTCGCGGACGGCCCGGACGTCCTCCTCCGTGGCGGCCGCGGCGATGGAGCGGTACGCCTGGAGGCGCAGCCGCTCGCCGGGGGCGTAGTCGTGCGGGACGTGCGCGTCCACCGGCAGCTCGATCTTGACCTCCAGCGGGGGCTCCTCCTCGGCTCCGCCTTCGAGGGAGGCCCGGTAGTCGGCCACGGCCTCGCCGACCATCCGTACGTACAGGTCGAAGCCCACGCCCGCGATGTGGCCGGACTGCTCGCCGCCGAGCAGGTTGCCCGCGCCGCGGATCTCCAGGTCCTTCATGGCCACGTACATGCCGGCGCCCATCTCGGTGTGCTGGGCGATGGTGGCGAGCCGCTCGTGCGCGGTCTCGGTCAGCGGCTTCTCCGGCGGGTAGAGGAAGTACGCGTACCCGCGCTCGCGGCCGCGGCCCACCCGGCCGCGCAGCTGGTGCAGCTGGCTGAGGCCGAAGTTGTCGCCGCGCTCCACGATCAGGGTGTTGGCGTTGGAGATGTCGATGCCGGACTCGACGATGGTCGTGGAGACGAGCACGTCGAACTTCTTCTCCCAGAAGTCGACCACGACCTGCTCCAGGGCCTGTTCCGACATCTGGCCGTGGGCGGTGGCGATGCGCGCCTCGGGCACGATCTCGCGCAGCTTGGCGGCGGCCCGGTCGATGGACTCGACCCGGTTGTGGATGTAGAAGACCTGGCCCTCGCGCAGGAGTTCGCGGCGGATGGCCGCGCCGATCTGCTTCTCCTCGTACGGGCCGACGAAGGTCAGGACCGGGTGCCGCTCCTCGGGCGGGGTGGTGATGGTGGACATCTCGCGGATGCCGGTCACCGCCATCTCCAGGGTGCGGGGGATCGGGGTCGCGGACATGGTCAGCACGTCCACGTTGGCCCGCAGCTTCTTCAGCTGCTCCTTGTGCTCGACGCCGAAGCGCTGCTCCTCGTCGACGATGACCAGGCCCAGGTCCTTGAACTTCGTCTCCTGGGAGAAGAGGCGGTGGGTGCCGATGACCACGTCCACCGAGCCGTCCTTGAGGCCCTCCAGGGTGGCCTTGGCCTCGGTGTCGGTCTGGAACCGGGAGAGGGCGCGGGTGACCACGGGGAACTGGCTGTAGCGCTCGGAGAAGGTGCCGTAGTGCTGCTGCACGAGCAGGGTGGTGGGCACGAGGACGGCGACCTGCTTGCCGTCCTGCACGGCCTTGAAGGCGGCGCGGACCGCGATCTCGGTCTTGCCGTAGCCCACGTCTCCGCAGATCAGGCGGTCCATCGGGACCGACTTCTCCATGTCCTCCTTGACCTCGGCGATGGTGGTCAGCTGGTCGGGGGTCTCCGCGTACGGGAACGCGTCCTCCAGCTCCCGCTGCCAGGGGGTGTCCGGGCCGAAGGTGTGGCCGGGGGCGGCCATCCGGGCGCTGTAGAGCTTGATGAGGTCGGCGGCGATCTCCTTGACCGCCTTCTTGGCGCGCGCCTTGGTCTTGGTCCAGTCGGCGCCGCCGAGCCGGTGGAGGGTGGGCGCCTCGCCGCCGACGTACTTGGTGACCTGCTCCAGCTGGTCGGTGGGGATGTAGAGGCGGTCGCCGGGCTGGCCGCGCTTGGCGGGCGCGTACTCGACGAGCAGGTACTCGCGGGTGGCGCCCTGGACGGTGCGCTGCACCATTTCGAGGTAGCGGCCGACGCCGTGCTGCTCGTGGACGATGTAGTCGCCGACTTCGAGGGTCAGCGGGTCGATGGTCTTGCGGCGCCGGGTCGGCATCCGGCCGAGGTCCTTGGTGGCGGTCCGCTGGCCGGTCAGGTCGGTCTCGGTGAGGACGGCGATCCGCAGGGCGGGGTCGACGAAACCGGTGTCGAGGGCCCCGCAGGCCACGTGGACCAGGGAGGGCTCGATGGTGTCGAGGCCGGCGTCGAGGCGGGCCGGGATGCCCTCGCCGCCGAGCACCTCGACGGTGCGGGCCGCCGGGCCGTGGCCCTCGGTGAGGAAGACGGTGCGCCAGCCGTCGGCGAGCCAGCCCTTGGTGTCGGCGAGGGCGCGTGCGGTGTCCCCGCGGTAGGACTCGGCGGCGTGCATGCCGAGCTTGAGGGTGTCGGAGGACAGGTCCTCGTCGGCGGCGAACGGGGAAACGGTCCACCACATCATGCCGAGCTCGCGGGCCCGGTCGCGTACGTCCGCGATGCCCCACAGGGAGGCGGCGCCCACGTCGATGGGGGCCTCGCCGCCGCCCGCGGTGGCCGCCCAGGAGGCCTGGAGGAACTCCTGGCTGGTCGCGACCAGGTCGGCGGCCCGGGTGCGCACCCGCTCGGGGTCGCAGACCACGGCCATCGCGCCGTCGGGCAGCACGTCCAGCAGCAGTTCCATGTCGTCGACGAGGACCGGGGCGAGGGATTCCATGCCCTCGACGGCGATCCCCTCGGCGATCTTGCCGAGGAGTTCGCCCAGCTCGGGGTGGGCCTCGGCGAGGGCGGCGGCCCGTTCGCGCACCTGGGGGGTGAGCAGCAGCTCCCGGCAGGGCGGGGCCCACAGGCCGTGCTCGGCCACCTCCAGGGAGCGCTGGTCGGCGACCTTGAAGTAGCGGATCTCCTCGACCTCGTCGCCCCAGAACTCGATGCGCAGGGGGTGCTCCTCGGTGGGCGGGAACACGTCGAGGATGCCGCCGCGGACGGCGAACTCCCCGCGCTTCTCGACCAGCTCCACCCGGGCGTACGCGGCGGCCGCGAGGGCCTCGGTGATCTCGCCGAGGTCGGCGCTCGCACCCTGCCGCAGTGCCACGGGCACCAGGTCCCCGAGCCCCTTGACCTGCGGCTGGAGCACGGAGCGGATCGGGGCGACGACCACCGAGACCGGCCCGGCGGCCGGGTCGTCCGCGCTGGGGTGCACGAGCCGGCGCAGCACGGCCAGGCGGCGGCCCACGGTGTCGCTGCGCGGGGACAGCCGCTCGTGCGGCAGGGTCTCCCAGGACGGGTAGTCCACGACCTCGTCGGCGGGCAGCAGGGAGCGCAGGGCGGCGGCCAGGTCCTCGGCCTCGCGCCCGGTGGCCGTGACGGCGAGCACGGTCCGGCCGGTACGCCGGGCCAGCGCGGCCACGGCGAAGGGCCGCGCGGCGGGCGGTCCGACCAGGTCGACGTGCATGCGGTGGCCGTCGGCGGCCGTCTTGACGGCCTCCCCGAGCGCGGGGTCCTGGATGACGGCGTCGAGCAGACCGTGCAGGCTCATGAAGGCTTTCCGTCCGGGGGGAAGGGCAGAAGGGGCAGGTTCGCGGGCAACGCGAACGACCCGACACGTCGCACGGGCCGGGGGCTCCCAGGTTACGACGTGGCTGCGTCACTCGCGCGAGGGAATGCGGTCACCCGCAGGGAGGACGGAGCTGGCGGGGACCACGTGCGCCCGGTTAGCCTAAGTCCAGCACTTAGTCCACCTATGCCTTGAGAGGCCGCGATGGAAGCAGCCCGGCAGTACAACGTGCACGAGGCGAAGACCCACTTCTCCAAGATCCTGGAAATCGTCGCCACGGGCGAAGAAGTGATCATCAGCAAGTCCGGCGAGCCGGTCGCCAAGGTGATTCCGCTGGCCGGCAAGGTACAGCGGACCGACTACGGGTCGCTGGCCGGTCAGATCCAGCTCGCCGACGACTTCGACGAGCTCCCCGACGGGTTCGCCGAGGCTTTCGGAGTCGACGCGTGAAGCTCCTGCTCGACACGCACGTCGTCCTGTGGTGGCTCAACGGCGACCTCACCGACGAGACCCGTGACCTGCTCAGCCGCGAGCGCTGGGTGTACATGAGCGCGGTGACCCCGTGGGAGCTCTCGGTCAAGCAGGCGACCGGCAAGCTCAACGCACCCGCTGACATCGCGGAGCGCGCCAGGGACGGCCAGTTCCTGTCGCTCCCGATCACCGCGGAACACGGAGTGCGGGCCGGTCGGCTGCCCCCGCACCACCGCGACCCCTTCGACCGGATACTGGTCGCCCAGGCGCAGACCGAAGGGCTCACCCTCGTGACGCGCGACAAGCACATCCCGCTGTACGACGTACCCGTGCTCGCCGTCTGAGATCACGCGGGGGACGTCCCCGGCCCCGGCCCCGCCGCCTTCGTGCGGCGGGGCCGGGGCCGTTCGCGTGCCGGGGGCGGGGCGGGCCTGGGCGGGGCGGGCCGGGGCGGGCCGGGGCGAAAAAGTTTGCGAGCGGTGTCAACCGGGGTGGGGGGCCCGGGCGTATACGGGGTGAGATCTGTCCAGCCCCGGGAGCCCTTTTGACCGTCGAGGAGTTCGAGGAGTTCTACGCTCACTCCGCCCAGCAGCTGGTGGGACAGGTCTACCTGATGACCGGCGACCTGCACGAGGCGCAGGACGTGGTGCAGGAGGCCTTCGTACGGGCCTGGGACCGGCGGGGGCGGCTCAAGCGCGACGCGGGGCCCGAGGCGTGGATCCGCACGGTGGCCTGGCGGCTGGCCGTGAGCCGGTGGCGGCGGCGCCGGCGGGCCTCGGAGGCCTGGCGGCGGCACGGGGGCGGGGCCGCGGTGGCCGCGCCCGACCCGGGCGGCCTCGCGCTGGTGGCCGCGCTGCGGGAGCTGCCGGACCGGCAGCGCCGGGTGGCCGTCCTGCACTACGTGTGCGACCTGACCGTCGAACAGGTCGCGGCCGAGACCGGGATCTCCGCCGGCACCGTCAAGACCCACCTCTCCCGCGCGCGAGCCGCGCTCCGGCCCCACCTGGAGGAGGCCTCCGATGTCTGAGCAGCTTTCCGAGGCGCTCAAGCGCGCAGCCCGGGACGCGGGGCGGCAGGCCGTGCCCGCCGACGTGGCGTACGTCGTGCGGCGCGGGACCGCGCGCAGGCGCCGGCGGCTGGCCCTGGTCGCCGCCGGGGCGGTGTGCCTGCTGGGGGTGGGCGGGGTGGCGGGCGGACTCGCGCTGGGCTCGCAGCCCGAGCCGGTGCGGCCGGCCGCGCCGACCGGTTCCTTCTCGGACACCCCGTCGGTGTCGCCGTCGGCCTCGCTGCCGCCGCCCTCCGGGGCCGGCTCGGGGTCGGGCACGGTCAGCCCGCCCCCTTCCGGCAGCGGTGATCCGTCCGGCAGCGGCGATCCGTCCGGCACCGGCGACCCGTCCGGCACCGGCGACCCGTCCGGCACCCCGACTCCCCCCGCTGCGACGCCAACGCCCACCGGCACCCTGGGCCCGCTGGGCGGGCCGCCCGCGACCGGCGCCGGGGGGCCGTCCGGGGGCCCGACCCCGAGCGCATCGGAGCCGGGCGGCGAGGCCTCCGGATCCGGGGCGCCGGGCCGGACGGGCGCACGTGCCGGAGCGGACGCGTACGCTCCTTCGGACCCGGTCTTCGCCGTCCCGCCACCGGAGGCGGGCCCGGCACCGGCGCCGCCGGGGGCCTCCGCGCCCGCGGCGGCCTCCGCCCTGGCCCTGACCCCGCCGGCCCTCTGACCCCGACCCGAGGACCCTCCATGCCTTCCCCCGACCTCGGCCGTCCGACCCCCGGACCGGTCCCCGCCCCCGGCGACGGACCGGTCCCCGCCGTGCCCGCACCCGGGCCGGGGCAGCCCCCGGCGGCGGCTCCGCACCTCCCCGAGCCGCGCCACGCCGGAACCGGCACCGGCACCGGCACCGGCACCCGACCGTACGGACCGGGAGGCCCGGCGCGCCCAGCCGACACGGCGGACCCGGCAGCCACCGCGGCGGGCGCGGGGCCCGCCCTGCCGCCGACCGGACGGGCCGCGGCCGGGGCGTACCGGCCCGCCTCCCCCGCCGGGGCCGCGCGCGCCGGCGGGGTTGCCGTGCCCGGGCCGAGGGCGGAGGCCGGGGGCGAGCGGGGGGCGCAGCCGGGGGCGGCGGGGGCCGAGGGGCGCACTGCGCGACGGGGGCTGCGCGGGCGGGTGCGCGGGGCGGTCGGGCGGGTGCGGAGCGAGCCGGTGCCGTACGCGCTCGCCGCCGTGTTCTTCGTCGCGTACACCGCGCTCAGCGTGCTGCGGTACCGCCGTATGGAGACCCTCTCCTGGGACCTGGGGATCTTCGAGCAGGCGATCCGCGGGTACGCGGGGCTGCAGGCGCCGATCGCCGACCTCAAGGGTCCCGGCACGCACATACTCGGGGACCACTTCAGCCCGGTCACCGCGCTGATCGCCCCGGCCTACCGGCTGTTCCCCACCCCGGTCACCCTGCTCGTCGCCCAGTCCGCGCTGTTCGCACTGGCCGTGATACCCGTCACCCGGGCCGCCGTCCGGCTGCTCGGGCGCAGCCGCGGCGCGGCCCTCGGGGTGGCCTTCGGGCTCTCCTGGGGGATCCAGCGCGCCGCGGACTTCGACTTCCACGAGATCTGCTTCGCGGTGCCGCTGCTGGCCTTCGCCCTGGAGGCCCTCCTCGCCTCCCGGTACCGGGCGGCGCTGCTGTGGGCGCTGCCGCTGGTCCTGGTCAAGGAGGACCTCGGGGTCACCCTCGCCGCCCTGGCGGCCGTGGTCGCGCTCCGGGCCCGGAGAAACGATCCGCGGGCCGCGCTGTGGGCCCTGGGCGCGGTGGTCTTCGGGCTGGTCGCCGCCCTCCTCGTGTTCACCGTGGTCATTCCCGCCTTCAACACTGCGGGCGACTACGACTACTGGACCAAGCTGGAGCACGGCGGCGGCCCGCTGGACGGCCTCGGCACCAAGTTCCGCACCCTGCTGTGGATCCTCGTGCCCACCACCGGGCTGCTCGCCCTGCGCTCCCCGCTCCTGCTGGTGGCCCTGCCCACCCTCGGCTGGCGGATGGTGTCCGCCGACGACCACTACTGGGGCACGGACTGGCACTACAGCGCGGTCCTGATGCCGGTCGTGGTGCTGGCCCTGGCCGACGCGATCGACCGGACCCGCCGCAGTCCCCGGCCCTGGCTGCGCGCGTACAGCCTCCAGCTGCCGGCCGCCGTGGCAGCGGCCGCCCTGGCCCTGACCCCGTCGCTGCCGCTGGCCGCGCTCGCCGAGGGGGCCACGTACGAGAAGAGCGCGCGGGTCGCGGCGGTGGAGGAGCTGCTCGCGCGGATACCGGACGGGGCGAGCGTGGAGGCGGACGTGGGTCCGATCGCGCGGCTGACCTCCCGGTGCCGGGTCTTCTGGATCGGCGGGACGCGGGGGGTGGTCCCGGACTGGATCGCGATCGACAACTCCTCCGGCTGGGTCCCGGACCCGCTGGAGTACGCGCGGCAGCTGCACCCGGGCGCGGAGTTCGTCCGCGCCGGCGCCTCCCACGGGTACGTGCTGCTCCACCGGGTCTGACCGCCGGGGCGGACCGGGCGGGGCGGCAGGTACGGCGGCGGGGCCCGGCGCGCCGAGTTCGGCACACCGGGCCCCGCCCCACCCCCGTGCCGCCCCGGGGCCGGGGCGGCTCCCGGCCGGTCCGCACCGGCCGGAGGTTTCCGCTGCCCGCCGGCGACTACTCGCTGGCGATCGCGTTCAGCACGTTCATCCTCCCGGCCCGGAAGGCCGGGACCAGGGCGGCGAACAGGCCCACGAAGGCCGAGCCGACGAACACGGTGAGGATGGTCCCCCACGGGATCTCCAGCACGTTCAGCCCCTCCAGCGCGAGCAGCTTCTGTGCGGTGGCGCCCCAGCCCATGCCCAGGCCGAGGCCCAGCAGGGCGCCGAAGAGGGCGATGACCACCGACTCCAGCCGGATCATGCGGCGCAGCTGGCGCCGGGAGAGCCCGATGGCGCGCATCAGGCCGATCTCGCGGGTGCGCTCGACGACCGACAGGGCCAGGGTGTTCACGACCCCGAGCACCGCGACGATGATCGCGAGCGCGAGCAGGCCGTAGACCATGTTCAGCAGCTGGCCGACCTGGTCCTTGAGGGTCTGCTTGTAGTCGGTCTGGTTGAGCGCCTTGTACTGCGGGTACGGGCCGATGGCCGTCTTGAGGGCCTCGTACGCGCTGTCGGCCTGCCCGTCCCGGGCCTTGGCCAGCAGCATGAACGGTGCCGGCAGCTTCTCGGCCGGCACGTACTGCCGGGCCGTGGCCGTGCTGACGTACATGGCGCCCTTGTCGAGGTTCCCCTCGTCCGAGGTGATGGCGGCGATCCGCAGCTTGGCGGTGGCCCCGTCCTTGAAGGCGACCTTCATCGTGTCGCCGACCTTGATGCCGTGCTTCTTCGCGTAGAGGTCGCCGACGGACATGGAGTTCTTGCCGTAGGCCGCCGCGTGCTCGCCGGCGGCCATCTCGCGCCGCACGTCCTGGGCGTAGCCGGGGTCGGTGACGGCGAGGCCCTCGCTCTCGGTGGTGCCGTCGGGGGCGGTCAGCTTCGCGTCGACGAGGCGGTACGCGGTGACGTGGTCGAGCCCGGGCACCTTCTTGACGGCCTGCTCGGCCTGCGGCACCAGCGGGACGGGCGCGCCGCCCGCGGGCTGGATGATGAAGTCCGCGCCGACGCTGCGGTCGAGCTCGTCGGTGGCCGAGGCCACCATCGAGGAGCCGACCACGGACAGGCAGGCGACCAGGGCCAGGCCGATCATCAGCGCGGCGCCGGTGGCCCCGGTGCGGCGCGGGTTGCGCAGGGCGTTGCGCTCGGCGAGGCGGCCGACGGCTCCGAAGGGCCGCAGGACCACGCCGGAGAGCACCTTGACCACGGCGCCGGCCAGCAGCGGGCCGATGACGATGAAGCCGATCAGGCTCAGCACCACGCCGAGGCCCAGCCACAGGGAGCCCTCGGCCGCCTTCTCGGCGCCGCCGGCCAGCAGCAGGGCGCCGCCGCCGGCTGCGGTGAGCAGCAGGCCCAGGGTGCCGCGGACCCGTCCGGCGCGGCGGTCGGCGGGGGTGCCGGCGTCGCGCAGGGCGGCCATGGGGGAGACCTTGCCGGCGCGGCGGGCGGGTATGTAGGCGGAGACCACGGTGACGACGATGCCGAGCACGAGGCCGATGACCGGGGTGGTCCACAGGACGGTCAGGTCGTCGGTGGAGAGGTTCATGCCCATCTGGCCCATGAGCTTCATCAGGACGACGGCCAGGCCCACGCCCGCGCCGACGCCCAGGACCGATCCGACGATGCCGAGCAGGAAGGCCTCGACGAGCACCGAGCGGTTGACCTGCTTGCGCTCGGCTCCGATGGCGCGCATCAGGCCGATCTCGCGGGTGCGCTGGGCGACGAGCATGGAGAAGGTGTTGAAGATCAGGAAGATGCCGACGAGGAAGGCGATGCCGGCGAAGCCGAGCATGGCGTACTTCATCACGCTGAGGAACGAGCCGATTTCCTCGCGGCCGGTGTCGGCGGCCTCCTTGGCGGTCTGGAGGGTGTAGTGGCCGGCGCCGAGGGCGCTGTCGACGCTCTTCTTCACCCGGTCGTGGGTGACGCCGGGCTCGGCGGTGATGTCGATGTTGGTGAACGTGCCGGTGGCGCCGAGCAGCTGGCGCTGGGCGGTGGGCATGTCGAAGTAGACGATGGTCGCACCGGGGTTGGTGACCTTGAAGTCCGCGATGCCGCTGATGCGGGCGCGGAAGTCGCCGGTGACCGCGATGGTGCGCAGCTCGTCGCCGATCTTGAGGTGGTGCTTGTCGGCGGTGTCGGCGTCGACCATCACCTCGGTGGGGCCGCGCGGGGCGTGGCCGGAGGCGATCGCCATGGTCTTGAGCTCGCGGTCGCTCCAGCCGACCGCGATGGTCGGGGCGCCGGTGCTCGATCCCATGTTCTTGTTGCCGGAGTTGACGACGGTGACGGACGTCGAGACGACCGAGCCGGCCGCCGACTTCACGCCGGGGGCGGCCGCCGCCTTCGCGACGAGGGAGGCGGGCAGGGTGTCGGGCCGGCCGGTGGGGCTGGGCTCGCCCGGGGACTCCGCGCTCTTGGGGCTGACCGTCACGTCGGCGGCGGTGGAGGCGAAGAGCTTGTCGAACGTCGCGTTCATGGTGTCGGTGAACACGAGGGTGCCGCAGACGAAGGCCACGGACAGCAGGACGGCCACGGCGGAGAGCGCCATCCGTCCCTTGTGCGCAAGGAAGTTGCGCATCGAGGTCTTGAGCACGGTCATGACGTCCGCCCGCGCGCGTCGAAGTCCTTCATGCGGTCGAGCACCTGGTCGGCGGTCGGGTTGAACATCTCGTCCACGATCCGGCCGTCGGCGAGGTAGAGCACGCGGTCGGCGTAGGACGCGGCGACGGGGTCGTGGGTGACCATGACGATGGTCTGGCCGAGCTCGTCCACCGAGCGGCGCAGGAAGCCGAGGACCTCGGCGCCGGCCCGGGAGTCCAGGTTTCCGGTCGGCTCGTCGCCGAAGATGATCTCGGGGCGGGCGGCGAGGGCCCGGGCCACCGCGACCCGCTGCTGCTGGCCGCCGGAGAGCTGGGTGGGCCGGTGCTTGAGGCGGCCCGCGAGCCCGACGGTCTCCACGACCCGGTCCAGCCACTGCCGGTCCGGCTTGCGGCCCGCGATGTCCATGGGCAGCGTGATGTTCTCCAGCGCGTTGAGCGTGGGCAGCAGGTTGAACGCCTGGAAGATGAAGCCGATCCGGTCCCGGCGCAGCTGCGTGAGCTTCTTGTCCTTGAGCCCGGTGATCTCGGTCTCGTCTATGTGGATCTGCCCGCTGGTGACCGTGTCCAGGCCGGCCAGGCAGTGCATCAGGGTGGACTTGCCGGATCCCGAAGGCCCCATGATCGCGGTGAACTGTCCGCGGACGATGTCCACGTCGACGTGGTCGAGCGCGACGACTCGGGTCTCGCCCGAGCCGTACGCCTTCACGACCTGGCGCGCCCGCGCCGCGACGGCCGTCCGCCCGCCCGTACCCCCGTGCCGGGGAATGGTCACAGCCGTAGTCACGGTGTCTCTCCTCGTCTTCGCGTACGTCCCCGTACGTCCTCGTGCTGCCGCGTGCGGCTTCGTGCCGGTGCATCGAAGTCTCGCCGCGGGCGGCCCCCCGCCGCCCTGGTGCCCGGGGGTGTCTTCACCGGGGGGTTAGCCCCACCCCGCGCTCGTATGGACCAGTTAAGGGCCACCCCCACCCCCGCCGCCTCATCCGCCGGGACGAACGGCCCCTGGGTCTGAGTACGGAGGTCCCCCTAGGGGACGTCCGCCCCTCGAACGATCCGGCCTGAGGGCTATCCGGGCCCGGCACCGCGGTGAGAAGGTGTTCCGGCGAACTAGGTGCACAGTGAAAGGACCCATGTGGGTACGGCGGACAGCGCGGCAGGGACACCGGAGGCGCCGGAACACCGCAGCCCGGGCCGCGCGGTGGTGGCGGCCCTGATGCTCGGCATGGCCCTGGTCGCCATCGACGGCACCGCGGTGGCCACCGCCGTCCCGCAGATCGTCGGCGACCTCGGCGGCTTCTCCGTCTTCTCCTGGCTCTTCTCGGGCTATCTGCTCGCGGTCACGGTCACCCTCCCCGTGTACGGCAAGCTGGCCGACACCTTCGGCCGCAAGCCCGTCCTGCTGTTCGGCTCCGCCCTGTTCCTGATCGGCTCGCTGCTGTGCGCGGGCGCCTGGAACATGGGGTCGCTCATCGCGTTCCGCATCGTCCAGGGCCTGGGCGGCGGGGCGATCCAGGGAACCGTGCAGACCCTGGCCGCCGACCTCTACCCGCTGAAGGACCGCCCCCGCATCCAGGCCCGGCTCTCCAGCGTGTGGGCCACCTCGGCGGTGGCCGGACCGGCCCTCGGCGGGCTGCTCGCCGCGTACGCCGACTGGCGGTGGATCTTCCTGGTCAGCCTGCCCGTCAGCGCCCTCTCCGGATACCTGACCGTCCGCCACCTCAAGGAGCCGGCCGGGGTGCGCGGTCCGCGGACCCGCATCGACTGGGCGGGCGCCGCCTCCGTGTTCGCCTGCGGGGGGCTGCTGCTGTTCACCCTGGTCCAGAGCGGGGTGACCTGGCCCTGGTGGTCCTGGCCCACGGCCGCCCTGCTGACCGGCAGCGCCCTGCTCGCGCTGCTCACGCTGATGGTGGAACGCCGGGCCGCAGAACCGATTCTGCCCGGCTGGGTCTGGCAGCGGCGCACCATCGCCGCGGTGAACCTGGCCATGGCCGCCCTGGGCGTGCTGATGGTCGCCCCCGTGGTCTTCCTGCCCACGTACGCGCAGTTCGCCCTGGGCCTGGGCCCGGTCGGGGCCGGATTCGTGATGTCCGCGATGACCCTCAGCTGGCCCGTCTCCGCCGCCCTGAGCCAGCACGTCTACCGCCGGATCGGCTTCCGCAACTCCGCCGCCCTCGGCATGGCGGCCGCCATCGTCTGCCTGGCCTCCTTCCCGCTGCTCCCGCACCCCGCCCAGCCCTGGCAGCCCGCCCTGCTGATGCTGGCCCTGGGCGCCGCGCTCGGGCTCTTCCAGCTCCCGCTCATGGTCGGCGTCCAGTCCACGGTGGGCTGGTCGGAGCGGGGCACCACCACCGCCTCCGTCCTCTTCTGCCGGCAGGTCGGCCAGAGCGTGGGGGCGGCGGCCTTCGGGGCGGTCGCCAACGCCACGATCGCCGCCCGGCTGGCGGGCGCGCCGGTCTCCGGGCTGCCCGAGCACCTCGACGGGGTCTCGCGGGCGCTCGCCGAACCGGCCGCGCTCAGCCCGGCCGCGGCCACCCACCTCAAGTCCTCGATGGTGGCCGCGGTGGACCACGTCTACCTGGGCGCGGCGGCCGCGGCGGTGGCCGCCCTGCTGGTCCTGCTGCTGGTGGCCCCGCGCCGGTTCCCCGTCCTGCCCGAACTCCGCGAGGAGCAGCCCGAGTCCGTGCGTACGTGACCGCACCCTGCACCTCCGCACACCGTTGCCGTTTCGTGATCATGGAATCCACAACTCCGCACGCCCCTCGCGGATCGAAGCGGACATGAAGAAGATCTCGCTGCTCACCACGGCCACCGCGGCGGCCCTGGGCCTGGCGGCCCCGTACGCCCAGGCCGCGTCCGGCGCCCCGGCCGCGGACCCCGCTCCCCGCGAACTCCGCCTGACCGCCGCCTCCCAGGTGGCCCTGCCGCTCCGCGACGGCGCGGCCGAACCCGTGCGCAAGTCCTTCTCGGTCCGCCTCCGCGCCAAGGTCAAGGGCGACAACAGCCAGGTCGCGTACCGGGTTTCCTTCGACCTCAGCTCGCTGAAGGGCAAGGCCGACTGGAAGGTCTGGTACGGCGGCGACAACTGCCGGCGCACCGGCGAGACGGCCGTCTGCACGTCCACCACCGCCGTCTCCGACGCCACCGGGGTCGCCATCGTCAAGCTCACCGCGGCCAAGGGGGCGAAGTCCGGCACCAGCGGCGAGATCAAGATCACCGGTGAGGCGACGGGCGCCACCGTCAAGCCCTGGACCACCAAGGTCCAGATCGGCGGACCGGACCTCGCCATGCACTGGAACGGCCTGCCGAGCCAGAACCTGAAGCCGGGTGCGTCCTTCACCTCCCCGGTCGTCTTCTCCAACAAGGGCACCGAGCCCGTCCGGCTCCTCCTGGCCGACCTCTCCGCCACCCGGGGCCTCGACCTGCTCGCCGGACAGGCCCGCAACTGCTTCCACGGCACCCGCAAGGACGGCTCGACGTCCGTCCTGTGCGAGTTCACCGGCAGCTACGAGCCGGGCCGGACCTGGAAGCTGTCCACCGCCCCGACCGTCAGGGCCGGCCGCGACGGGTTCCAGGAGAGCTTCGACTACGGCGTGGCCGAGGACACCGCCGAGGCCCGCAAGGCCCGGCTCGCCGACCGCACCCTCACCCGCGGGACCGGCCCGGCCCTGCAGCTGCTGCCCGTCACGACCACCGCGGCGACCACCGCGGCAGCAGCCGCCGGGACCGCCGGACCGGCCCTCGACCTGAACCCGCACGACAACCGGAAGACCACCTACGTCTCCGTGGACAACCCGCGCGAGTACGCGGCCGTCGGCGGCGCGCTCCGCGGCCGCGCCGGGCAGACCGTCGCCGCCTCCTTCGGCTTCGACTTCAAGGGCCCGGGCACGACCGGCACCGACGACGAGTCCCAGCTCGTCACCCGCGTGACCCTGCCGGCCGGAGTCAGCGTCGCCGCACTGCCCACGGGCTGCGAGCCCGTCACCAACCGGGCCACCGGCGCGACCCACTACCGCTGCGTCCCGGCCCCCGCGTCCTTCAAGGCCGGCGCCAAGATCCGCTTCCCGTTCAAGCTGAAGATCGACCGGGTGGTCGCGGACGCCAAGGGCCAGGTGTGGATGTACCACCAGTTCCCGACCGTGGACCCGGACGCCCCGAACGCCGGCCCGCAGCGCCCGGCCGGCGACACCAACCCGAAGGACGACCGCGCGGCGATCACCGTCACCCCGTAACGGAACACCCGACACGGCGTCACCAGGCCGGGGCCCCGCACCGGGAGGGCCCCGGCCTTGTCATGTCCCGGGACGCGCGGTAGACCAGAGGCGAGACCGGCGCGGCAGGCGCCGGTACGGGGGCGCAGCGGGGGCAGGGGCGGACGTGGACGCGCAGACGTGGGTGACGGGGGCGGCGGTCGCGGTCGCCGTGGCGGGCTCGGCGGGCCTGCTCTCCTGGAAGCAGCCGATGCTCGGCAAGGACGGCCGCTGGTCCACCTCCCGCACCTTCGCCCTGGCCTGGTCCCTGGTCCTGGCCTGGATGCTGCTCACCCTCCTCGCGTACGCGCTCGCCTCCGGCAGGGGGCTGGACTGGTTCGCGGGCGAGGACGGCCCGCTCGAACCCCTCGCCCCGCTCTACCTGCTGCTGCTCGGCGGCCCGTACCTCGCGCTGTTCGGCGCCAAGGGCATCGTCGGCGGCAGGGTCGAGGCCGGCCGGCTGACCAAGCCCCGCAGCACGGGCGAGGCCAGCCTGCGCGAGTTGGTCGACAACGACGCGGGCGGGACCGACCTGGCCGACTTCCAGTACGTCCTGTTCAACGGGGTGGCCCTGGCGTACGTGGTCATCCCGTTCCTCCTCGACATCCGCGCCGGGCTGCCGGCCCTGCCCGAGGAGATCGCCCTGCTCACGGGCGGCCCGGCGCTGGCCTACCTCGCCAACAAGGTGGTCAGCCGCCCCATCCCCGTCATCACCGCGGTGCGGTACGAGAACGGCGAACTCCTCGTCACCGGCGCCGGGTTCCGCCCCGGGCCGGGGGTCCCGTCGCTCACCCTCGACGACCGCCCGCTGACCGTCACCCAGGCCACGGACACGGCCGTCAGCGCACCCTGCGCCCCGCCCGACACCGCGGCCGGGCCGGTCACCGCCGCCGTCACGCTGACCACGGCCACCCTGCTCCGGAGCAACACCGTGCCGTTCGCCTTCCCGCAGCCCGCCCCTGCCGACGCGCCCCCGGCCGACGCACCCGCGGCCGACGGCCCGGCCCAGGCCCCGGTCCCGGCTCAGCTGCAAGCCCCGGTCCCGGAGCCCCGCACGGCCTGACGCGGCCGGACCGGGCGGCGGCGGCTCAGCCCTCCGCCGTGGCCGCCCGGCCCGTCAGGGCGGCCAGGCTGGAGCGGACGTGGTCCATGTGGGCGCGCATCTCCTCCTGCGCCTCCGCGTGCTCCCGCAGCACCCGGTCGGTCTCCCGGGCGATCCGCTCCTCCCGCACCCGGGCCTGCGCGATCAGCTCCGCGCCCCGCGCCTCCGCGTCCTCCTGGCCGTGCCGCGCCGATTCCTCGGCCGCCGCGTACGCCCGCTTCGCCTCGGCCAGCCTGCTCTGCCCGTACGCCTCCAGCTCCGCGAGCCGCGCGTCCAGCTCGGCCGAGCGCGCCGCGAAGTCCCGTTCCGCCGCATCCCGGCGCTCGGCGTGGTCCTGCTCCTGCTCCGCCAGCAGGGCGTCCGCGCGCTGCCGGGTCTCGCGCAGCGCGGCCACCGCCTCCCCGCGCCACGCCTTCGCGTCCTCCCGGGCCGCCAGCCGCATGTCGTCCGCCTGCCGCTGCGCCCGCAGCAACCCCTGCCGGGCCCGCACCTCGGTCTGCTCGCGGACCGCCTGCGCATCCCCGCGGGCCAGCTCCGCCACCCGCTCGGCGTGCGCCTGGGCCGCCGCCATCGTCGCCGCGGCGTCCCCGCGCGCCTCGAACGCGAGCTCCTCCGCCTCCTCGTACGCGAGCGCCAGGATCCGCCGGGCCCGCTCGCTCAGCAGCTCGTACGTCTGCGGGGCCAGCTGCGCCACCACCTCCCGCAGCCGGGCCGCCTCCGCCTCCATCTGCTTGGCCAGCACCGTCAGCCGCGCGGCCCGCTCCCAGGCCTCGTCCCGGGCCGTGCACAGCTCGGCGAGCCGGCGGTCCACCTGGGCCGGCCGGTAGCCGCGGCCCCTGACGATCGCGAAACCCTGAGGTGACACGGCTGCACCCATCTGGAAGCCCCTCTCTCGGACACGCGGCTCAAACCCGGCTTCCGCTCAAGGATGCGTCATTTGCTGTCAGAAGCCGGAATCCGGACACGCGAAACGGCCGGTACAAGGACCGTTTCGGTCCTCGTACCGGCCGTCTCCGCTCACCCGGTCAGCCGGTCGACCGCCTCCGCTCGGCCGGTCGGCCGGGCAGCCGGTCGGCCGGACGGCACGGGGCCGTCCCGGCGGCGCGGCCTACAGCAGGCCGTCCCACATCTGCTCCAGCAGCACCGACCACCAGTTCTCCGGGGAGGCCAGCGCCGCCGGGTCCAGACCGGCCAGGTTCGCCTGGAAGTCGACCGTCCAGCGGCCCGCCTGCTCCGGGGTCAGGTGCAGGCGCAGCCGCCACATGTGACCCAGCATCGCCAGCGAGCGCGCGAACTGCGGCAGGCTGGAGTTCACGAACTGCGGGGGCACCGGCGCCCCGCCGGGACCGGCCTCCACCGGCACCGCCACTATGTGCGCCGTGCCGTACTGGACGCAGAGCGCCTTGCCGAAGTCGCTGCCCACCACCAGGTACGAGCCCGCGTCCGAAGCCGCCTGCACCCCGCGCTGCTGGGCCAGCTCGGCCAGCGTCGGGACCGGCTGCCCGGGCACGGCCTGCGCCCAGAAGAACGGGCCGAAGTCCACCGGCAGACCCGCCCAGACCAGGGTCTGCGCCACGATCTCCGGCACGCCCTGGCGGGAGACCGCCCGCTGGTCGTAGCGGAACACGCCCTGCGGCCCGAAGGCACCCGCCAGCTCCTGCGCGATCGCCTCCATCGGGACCGCCGGCTGGAGCGGCACCTGCGGCAGCGGGGCCCGTACCGGCGCCGGGCGCGCCGGGCCGTCCGCCACCTGGTGCAGCTCGCCCTGGTGGGTGAGCAGGTGGTGCATGCCCTGCTGACGGCCCGCGTGGTCGGTGCCGTACGGGGCCACGCTCGTGATCCGCACCTGGGGCCAGGTCTCGCGGATCATCCGGGCGCAGTAGCCGCCGGGCAGTTCGCAGGACTCCAGCTCGGTGTGCAGTTCGAGCACCTGCTGCGGGGGCACGTTCATCGCCCGCAGCTCGTGCAGGATCTGCCACTCCGGGTGCGGGGTGCCGGGCGCCGAGCGGCGGATGAGCTGCTGCTCGGAGCCGTCGGGCGCGCGGTAGCGCAGCACGGCCTGGTAGCCGGGGCCGACCGTGGGCACCCCGGGCTGCGGGGGCACGGGCTGCGGCGGACCGGCCTGGGGCGGACCGGCCGGCGGCATGCCGGGCGGGCCCGGGGGCGCCGGCGGGCCGCCCGTCACGGAGGGACCGGCCAGCATCGTCGCCGCGTGGTGCGGGTCCTCGCCGCCGGGCGCCCTGGGCGGACCGGGCGGACCGGGAGGGGCGGGGGTGCCGGGCGGGCCGGGAGGCGCGGGTACGGACGGACCGGCCAGCATCGTGGCCGCGTAGTGCGGGTCGCCGCCCCCGGCTCCGGGCGCGCCGGGAGCCCCGGGCGGGCCGGGGGGAGCCGGCGGACCGGGCGGGTTCGGCGCACCGGGCGCACCGGGCGGACCGGGGGGCGCGGGCGGACCGCCGGTCACGGACGGACCGGCCAGCATCGTCGCCGCGTGGTGCGGGTCGTTGCCCCCGGGCGCGCCGGGGGGCCCGGGCGGGCCGGGAGGCGCCGGGGGCGTCGGCGCACCGGGCGGGCCGGGGGGAGTCGGGGGCGCGGGCGGACCGGCCGTCACGGACGGGCCGGCCAGCATCGTCGCCGCGTAGTGCGGGTCGTCACTGCCGGGCGCGGCCGCGGGCGGGCGCGCCTCGGCGCCGTCGGCCGCCGCGTCCGGGGCCGCATCGGGACCCGGGCCGGCGGCCGGGACCACCGCCGGGTTCACCGCGGTCTTCGGCAGCTGGCTGCCGCCCGCCATCAGCGTGGTCTTGGCCTCCGGGGCCACCCCGGAGGCGGGCAGGTCCTCCGCGTCCACGCCGGACAGCGGGGGCGCGAAGACCGTCTGGGGCAGCGGTACCGAGCCCTCGTCCTCGGCGGAGTCCGTGTTGACGTCCGTACCGGCCCACGGGGTGTGGCCCGAGGGGGGCGCCTCGGCGGCCGCCGGGGCGAAGGGGTCGGCCGGGGCGGCGGCCGCCCGGTCGGCCGGCGCGGACACCGGGGGTGCCGGGGGCGCGGGCGGCGCGGGCGGCACCGGCGGTGCGGACGAAGCGGACGACGCCGACGGCCGCCCGTCCGGGATGCCCGCCCGGTCGGCCGCCTCCTGCAGCCACTCCGGCGGGCTCAGCATGAACGAGGTCTGGTCGGAGTCGATCCGCTGCGGCGGCACGGACGCATCCCCGCCCGTCACCGGCTCCGCCCCGTAGGCCTCCTCGTACCGGCGGATGACCTCGCCCACCGGCAGCCCCGGCCAGAGCGACACCTCGCCGCTGTCCCGGGCGATGACCAGGCGCTGCCGCCCGCCGCCCGAGACCGGACCGTTCGGGCGGTCCTCCGCCCACACCACGAACCCGAGGCCGAACTCCCGCACCCGCACCTCGCGGTGCTGGTACGCGGGCACGTCCCCGTTGACCCATTCCTCGGCGCGCTCCTGCGCCTGCGCGAACGTCACCACCGCGACGTCACCCCTCCACCGGGACGACGCGCGCGAAGCCGCCGTCCACCATCAGGCCCGCCACCGTCTCCAGTTCGGCCGGGCTCCCAGCCAGCCGCTCCAGGAAGGCGTCGAAGTCTTCACCACAGGGCAGCAGCAGCCGCTCCACCCGGTCCTGCACCGACCAGCCGTCCTGGTCCCGCGCATCGTCGTACGGGCAGAACCACACCGAGCCGGGGGCCTCGCCGCGCACCTTCACGGCGAGCAGACCGCCCTGCACGAAGGCCACGCACAGGTAGTCCTTCGTCAGGTGGTCGCGCAGGCACTTGTTCGCGTACACCAGGTCGTTGACCGCGGCCTCGTCCCGGACCGTGAAGAACGGCTGGTCCACCAGCATTCCGAGCTCGGCGTCCAGCGCCACGCCCGCGGGGGCGCAGCCGCCCGCGGCCTTCAGGAAGGACCGGTAGGCCTCCGGCAGGCGGTAGCCCAGGTCCTCCTCCACGCCCTGGACCTGCCGTTCCGTCACCGAGACCGCCGACTTCGGCAGGCCGAAGTGCGCCGGCCGCCGCTCCTGCAGCGGGCGGGTGCCGCGCTTGCCGTGGTCCACCTGCGCGGTCACCAGACCCGCGTGGTGGCGCAGCAGCGCCTTCACCTCGACCGGTACGAGCTCCAGCCGGCGGGAGCCGGCCACGTGGTGCCAGGTCCAGCCGTGCGGGGTCGCGACCGCGGCCGCCGCACCCCACAGCTCGTGGCCGGAGGCGTGGCACGCGGCGTTCGCGGACACGTAGTCCGTCAGGCGCAGTTCGTCGACGCCGAAGCCCTCCGGGGGCTCGGCGATCTCCACCGCCGCGCGGGCGTACGGAGAGAAGTCCGGATGGCCGTTCGCGTCCATGCGGACGCCACGGGGATGCCGGGCGGCACGGACCGGGTCGGGAAACTGCACGACCTGCCCGGCGTACGCGGCGTTGGGTGGCGCGGCCTGCTGCCCGAGCCGACCTGTCGTCATGGCGGTAGCCCCCTGCTGGATCTGGCTGGTTCCGCACAGCCTATGCGCTTCCGCAAGAGGGCCACCCTCCCCGTACACCACCCCCCGCAGGACGGCCGGGAACATCCGAATTGATACGAAAATTCGACCCCGCTTCCGCATCGGCAGAGACATTTGGCAGGCTGTCCCAGCGGCACGGGGGCGTGCGCACCAGCGGGAACACCGCGAGCCACGGGAGGGGAACAGAGCACCATGCAGAAAACGGCACCTCGCACCAGCACGGAACCGGACGGCTCCGGCGACCCCCGCCGGCCCTGGGGCCCGCACGACGGCCGCCGCGCACCCGTGCTCCGCTTCCGCCGCGACGGGATCCTCCCGACCGTCGCCGCCGCCCTCTCCGTCCGCGGCGAGACCCTCACCAGCACCGCCGGCAAGGGCGACCTGCCGCCCGTGCTGCACCCCCTCGTCCAGGACTTCCTCGACACCCTCGGCACCGGGCAGCGGGAACGCTTCACCGGGCGATGTCCCGAGGCGATCCTGCTGTCCCGGCACCTCGCCGCCGTCGAGGCCGGGCGCAGCAAGCGCGCCTCCCGCAAGCCGCTCACCCACGGCGAGGCCCGGCGCTCCCTGCGGCAGTCCCGGCTCACCGCGCGGCGCATCCGCGAGGACGGGGACCCGCTGCACGGCAGTTACGCGCCGCCCTGCCGGTCCTGCGAGGCCATGCTCGGCCACTTCGGGGTGCGCCCCGTCGATCTCGCCGCCCCCGACGACCACACGAAGGGCTGAGCGCCCGATGTCCGCCTCCGGCTCCGCCTCCGCCTCTTACGACCGGTCCTCGGCGACCCGTTTCCCCGTGTCCGTGGACACCGCCCTGCGGGCCGCCGGGTGGCAGCCCGGGCGCTGGGACATCAAGCAGGCCGAGTACTGGGCCGATGCCCTGCGCGACCACACGACTCCGGCGGGGCACCGGCACACGGTCTTTCCCGCGGCGGTCGAGGCCTGGGCCGAATTCGGCGGGCTGGCCTTCGGGCCCGCCGGGCCGGGGCGCCAGATAGCCCCCGCCCCGGTGCGCATCGACCCCCTCACGGGGCTGCACCTCGCGCGGACCTTCGCCGACCTGGGGCGGGCGCTGGACACGCACGTCTGCCCGCTGGGGGTGGAATCCGACGGGCGCTCGCACCTGGCGATCGATGCGGCGGGGCGGGTGTACGGCATCGACCACACGGGGGACTGGTACCTCGGCGCGGGCATCGACGAAGCCCTCACCACGGTCCTCACGGGCCTCCAACCCACCCGCCTCACCACAACACCGTAACCCTGCGGGGCGCACCCCTCCCCGCCGGCGGCGTATGAGGCGACGCGGGGCCCCAATCCAGCCTCGCCGGCGCTTGAGGCGCGGGGGCCGGGGGGCGGAGCCCCCAACCCAAGCCCCGCCGGCGCTTGAGGCGCGGGGCCCGGGGGCGGAGCCCCCCCACCCAAGCCCCGCCGGCGCTTGAGGCGCGGGGGCCGGGGGGCGGAGCCCCCAACCCAAGCCCCGCCGGTGCTTGAGGCGCGGGGCCCCATCAAGCCTCGCCGGCGATTGAGGCGCGGGGGTGCGGGGGCGGAGCCCCCGAAGGGCCGGGCTGTGACCCTGCGGGGCTTTCCCCTACCCGCCCCTTCCCGAACTGGGGCTCCGCCCCAGACCCCGCGCCTCAAACGCCGGCGAGGCTGGAATGTGCCCCGCGAGGCTGGATGGTGCCCGGCGCAACCGGACCCTGCGGAGCAAGATCAAGCCCCGCCGGCGATTGAGGCGCGGGGGCCCGGGGGCGGAGCCCCCAACCCAAGCCCCGCCGGCGCTTGAGGCGCGGAGCCCCGGTCAGGGGGCGGGTGGGGGTGGGGTCCGGTCGGGGAGGATGGCGGAGACGCGGAAGCCGCCCCGGTCCGTCGGGCCGGAGACGAAGACGCCGCCGAGGGCGAGGACCCGCTCCCGCATGCCGAGCAGCCCGTTGCCCCCGCTGGGCAGGCCCGCCCCGGCCGCCTGCCCGTCGGACGGCCCGTTCTCCACCTGCATCGCGAACTCGTCCCCCCGGTGCGCGAGCCGCACCCGCACCCGCGCCCCCGGCGCATGCTTGTGGCAGTTGGTCAGCGCCTCCTGCACCACCCGGTACGCCGTCTGCTCCACCTCCGCCGCATACCCGCGCACCTCCCCCTGCACGTCGAGCTCCACCGCCATCCCGGCGACCCGGGACTGCCCCACCAGCGCCTCGATCTCGTGCAGCGCCGGCCCGGGCCCGCCGTCCTCCGCGGGCCCCGCCGCCACCGCCACCGCCACCGGCCGCACGGCCGCGGCCGCGGCCGCCCTCGGCTCGCCCGCGCGCAGCACGCCGAGCATCTCCCGCAGTTCGGTGAGGGCCTGCCGGCCCATGTCCCCGACGAGCGCCGCGTTCTTCACGGCCTTCGCCGGGTCCTTCACGGCCACCGCCTCCAGGGCCGCCGCGTGCACCACCATCAGGCTCACCCGGTGCGCCACGACGTCGTGCATCTCCCGCGCGATCCGCGTGCGTTCCTCCGTACGGGCCCATTCGGCCCGCTCCTCGGCCCGGTCCGCCAGCAGGGACAGCTCCCGCTCCAGCGAGTCCGCGCGTTCCTGCAGGCTCTCCATCAGCCGCCGCCGCGCCCCTATGTACAGGCCGAGCAGGACGGGCGGGACGGTCAGGGCCACCGCCATGAATACCGAGAGCACGGCCACCCAGGACCGTTCCCCGGCCAGGTCCCCGGTGGTCCGGACGTACGTGACGACGAAGGTGCCGGCCAGCGACATCGAGGCGAGCACGGCGGTGATCCGCCGGGGCACCTCGGAGGCGGCCAGGGTGTAGAGGCCGACGAGCGCCAGCAGGAAGCCCATGACCGCCGGGGTCACGGCGATGCCCACGAGCACGACGGCCGCGGGCCAGCGCCGCCGCAGGACCAGGGTCGCCCCCACGACCAGCCCGAACAGCACCCCGAGCACCACGGGCAGCCCGGCGTCCCGCGCGAACGGCACCCCTTCGAACGCGCACTCCAGCGAGGACACCCCGCCGAGCGCGATGTCGAGCACGGCGGCCCGCCGCCGCTCCCACCACAGGGGCCCGTCCCGCCCGGCCCCGGCCTGCTGATCCCCCGTACTGGTCATAACACCCACCCTACGGTCGGCCCTCCTTCCCCCTCTCGCCCATTCAGCACGTCGGAACGCCGGGGGGAGACCGTCGCATCCGGGGCGGGTGGTGCGGCATAGTAGGGGCTGCATCCGCATCTGATCTTCGGATCCGGGCGTGCGCGACAATCCATCCCGGATCGTCTAAGGGCAGGACAAACGGTTTTGGTCCGTTGAATGAGGGTTCGAATCCTTCTCCGGGAGCCAAACACATATTCGAGCACGGGTCCCGGCCGTCACGGTCGGGACCCGTGCTCGTTCCGGCGCCCCGACCCCCCGGTATCCTTCGGTGGTCCACCCCCGAAGCCGAAGGGCACACCCGTGAGCGCCAACCGCCCGGCAGCCGTCGTCGTACTCGCAGCGGGTGAGGGCACCCGCATGAAGTCGGCCACCCCCAAGGTCCTCCACGAGATCTGCGGGCGTTCGCTCGTCGGACACGTCGTCGCGGCCTCCCGTGAGCTGGAGCCGCAGCACCTCGTCGTCGTCGTGGGGCACGCCCGCGAGCAGGTCGCCGGCCACCTCGCGCAGATCGACGCCGAGGTGCGCACCGCCGTCCAGTACGAGCAGAACGGCACCGGCCACGCCGTCCGCATGGCCCTCGAAGAGCTGGGGGGCTCCGTCGAGGGGACCGTCGTCGTGGTCTGCGGGGACACCCCGCTGCTGACCGGCGCCACCCTGCGGCAGCTCACCGCCACCCACGAGGCCGACGGCAACGCCGTCACCGTGCTGACCGCCGAGGTGCCGGACTCCACCGGCTACGGCCGGATCATCCGCGACGAGGCCACCGGCGCCGTCACCGCGATCGTCGAGCACAAGGACGCCACCGAGGCGCAGCGCGCCGTCCGGGAGATCAACTCGGGCGTCTTCGCCTTCGACGGGGCCCTGCTGGCCGACGCCCTGGGCAAGGTCCGTACGGACAACAGCCAGGGCGAGGAGTACTTGACGGACGTGCTCGGCATCCTGCGCGAGGCCGGCCACCGGGTGGGCGCCTCGGTCGGCGGGGACCACCGGGAGATCCTGGGCATCAACAACCGCGTGCAGCTCGCCGAGGCCCGCGCCCTGCTGAACGCGCGGCTGCTGGAGCAGGCGATGCTGGCCGGCGTGACCGTCGTGGACCCGGCCTCCACCTTCGTGGACGTGACGGTGGTCTTCGGGCAGGACGCCGTCGTCCACCCGGGGACCCAGCTGCTGGGCGCGACGAGCATCGCCGAGGGGGCCGAGGTCGGCCCGAACACCCGGCTCACGGACACCGCGGTGGGCCCGCGGGCGCGCGTGGACAACACGGTCGCGGACCGCGCCGTGATCGGCGAGGCCGCGAACGTGGGCCCCTTCGCCTACCTGCGCCCGGGCACGAACCTCGGCGCGAAGTCCAAGGCCGGCGCGTACGTGGAGATGAAGAACGCGACGGTCGGCGAGGGCTCGAAGGTCCCCCACCTGTCGTACGTGGGCGACGCCACGATCGGCGAGTACTCGAACATCGGCGCCGCCAGCGTCTTCGTGAACTACGACGGCGAGCACAAGCACCACACCACCGTCGGCTCGCACTGCCGCACCGGTTCGGACAACATGTTTGTGGCACCCGTCACCATCGGGGACGGCGCCTACACGGCCGCCGGCTCCGTGATCACGAAGGACGTCCCGGCGGGCGCCCTGGCCGTGGCCCGCGGCCAGCAGCGGAATATCGAGGGCTGGGTGGCCCGCAAGCGTCCGGGAAGCGCCGCCGCACAGGCGGCCCAGTCGGCGGTCCAGCCTGCCGCCGGCGAAGTCTGACCGGAAACAGGTACGCCGTGGACGGCGTACCGTGATAGGTGCACGCAATTCGGCTGGCTCACCGTGCGCGGGACGGACGCGCACGGGGGCGCAGCAGCAATCAACACGTCTGAGGAGACAGTGCTGTGACCGGGATCAAGACGACCGGCGAGAAGAAGCTGATGCTCTTCTCCGGCCGCGCCCACCCCGAGCTGGCCGAGGAGGTCGCGCACCAGCTGGGTGTCGGCCTCGTGCCGACCAAGGCTTTCGACTTCGCCAACGGTGAGATCTACGTCCGCTTCCAGGAGTCGGCGCGCGGCGCGGACTGCTTCCTGATCCAGAGCCACACGGCTCCGATCAACAAGTGGATCATGGAGCAGCTCATCATGATCGACGCGCTGAAGCGCGCGTCGGCCCGCTCGATCACCGTGATCATCCCGTCCTACGGCTACGCCCGCCAGGACAAGAAGCACAAGGGCCGCGAGCCGATCTCGGCCCGCCTGGTGGCCGACCTGCTGAAGACCGCGGGCGCGGACCGCATCCTGACGGTGGACCTGCACACGGACCAGATCCAGGGCTTCTTCGACGGCCCGGTGGACCACCTGTCGGCCCTGCCGGTCCTCGCGGACTACGTGGGCGCGAAGGTGGACCGCACCAAGCTGACCATCGTCTCCCCGGACGCCGGCCGCGTGCGCGTGGCCGACCGCTGGTGCGACCGCCTGGACGCGCCGCTGGCGATCGTGCACAAGCGCCGCGACAAGGACGTCGCCAACCAGGTGACCGTCCACGAGGTCGTCGGCGAGGTCGAGGGCCGGGTCTGCGTCCTGGTCGACGACATGATCGACACCGGTGGCACGATCTGCGCCGCGGCCGAGGCCCTGTTCGCGCACGGCGCGGAGGACGTGATCGTGACGGCGACGCACGGCATCCTGTCGGGCCCCGCCGCGGACCGCCTGAAGAACTCGAAGGTGAGCGAGTTCGTGTTCACGAACACGCTGCCGGACCCCTCGGACCTGGAGCTGGACAAGATCACGGTGCTGTCGATCGCGCCGACGATCGCCCGCGCGGTCCGCGAGGTGTTCGAGGACGGCTCCGTGACCTCGCTGTTCGAGGAGCAGCAGTAGTCGCGGAAACGGTCCGCTAGATCGTTTTGAGGTGCGGCCTCCCCGCCGGGTAGACTCATGAAGTTGCTCGGCGAGGGAGGCCGCACTCATGTGCGGGGCTCCGTTATCGACGCGCTCTTCGTAGCAGGCCGTTTGGTGGCCGGGTGACCCTGTCCGTTCCGTCACCCCACGAGGAGTGAGCATGTCCGAGGTCAAGCTTTCCGCCGAGACCCGCACCACCTTCGGCAAGGGCTCCGCCCGCCAGGCCCGTCGCGCCGCCCAGACCCCCGCGGTCATCTACGGCCACGGCCAGGAGCCGCGCCACGTCAACGTCGAGGCCCACGGCCTGATGATGGCCCTGAAGACCCCGAACGTCCTGATCTCCCTGGACATCGCGGGCGAGGGCACCGAGCTGGTCCTCCCGAAGGCCGTCCAGCGCCACCCGCTGAAGCCGGTCATCAACCACGTCGACTTCCTGATCGTCAAGAAGGGCGAGAAGGTCACCGTCGAGGTTCCGGTCGTCGCCGAGGGCGACCTGGCCGCCGGCGGCAACCTGCTGGAGCACGTCCTCAGCACCGTCGCGGTCGAGGCCGAGGCCACCCACCTGCCCGAGAACATCACCGTCTCGGTCGAGGGCCTGGAGGCCGGTGCCTCCGTCCACGCCAAGGACATCACCCTGCCCGCCGGCGTCTCCCTGGTGACCGACGCCGACGCCGTCGTCCTGCAGGTCCTGGCCGCGCAGGCCGAGGAGCCGGCCGCCGAGGCCGAGGAGGGCGCGGAGGCCTGAGCCTCTGCCCCACCGGCCTGAGCCGACCGACCGCCGTGCAGCTCTCCGGAGCGGCACGGCGGTCGTCTCATTGAAGGAGCTTTTCAGATGGCGGACGACGCGACGACTCCCTGGCTGGTCGTGGGCCTGGGCAATCCGGGCGGCGAGTACGCGGGCAATCGCCACAACATCGGCTTCATGGTGGTGGACCTGCTGGCCGAGCGGATGGGCGGCAAGTTCAAGGCGCACAAGGCGCGGGCGCAGGTGCTGGAGGGCCGGATCGGCCCGCCGGGACCGGCGAACCGCCGCGTGGTGCTGGCGAAGCCGATGTCGTACATGAACCTGTCGGGCGGTCCGGTGACGGCGCTGCGGGACTTCTACAAGGTGCCGGTCGAGCGGATCATCGCGGTCCACGACGAGCTGGACATCGACTACGCGACCCTGCGGCTGAAGCTGGGCGGCGGGGACAACGGGCACAACGGCCTGAAGTCGATGACGAAGTCGATGGGCGCGGACTACCACCGGGTGCGGTGCGGGATCGGGCGTCCGCCGGGCCGGATGCAGGTCGCGGACTTCGTGCTGAAGGACTTCTCGTCCACGGAGCGCAAGGAGCTGGACTGGTTCGTGGACCGGTCCGCGGACGCGGTGGAGTGCCTGGTCCTGGAGGGCCTGGAGCGGGCGCAGTCCTCGTACAACTCCTGATCCCGAGGGCGCAGGCGGCTCACGAGTACGCCGAAGGGCCCCCGCACCGTGCCGGTGCGGGGGCCCTTCGCGTGCTTCCGGAGGGTCAGCCGGTGTTGCGCAGGCCCGCGGCGACACCGTTGACGGTGAGCAGCAGGGCGCGGGAGAGCAGCGGGTCGGGTTCCTCCCCGCGGGCGGCGGCCGCGCGCTGGCGGGCCAGCAGGGAGACCTGGAGGTAGGAGATCGGGTCCAGGTAGGCGTCGCGGACGGCGAAGGTCTGCTGGAGCACGGGCTGCGAGTCGAGGAGCTTCTCGCCGCCGGTGATGCGCAGGACCTCGCGGACGGTGAGCGCGTGCTCGGCCTCGATGGTCGCGAAGACGTGCTTGAGCTCTTCGGGTACGAGGGTGTCCACGTAGTGGCGGGCGATCCGCAGGTCCGTCTTGGCCAGCGTCATCTCGACGTTGGAGAGGAAGTTGCGGAAGAAGTGCCAGCGGCCGCCCATCTCGGCGAGGACCTCGTCCTGGCCGGCCTCGCGCAGGGCCTTGAGGCCGGAGCCGACGCCGAACCAGCCGGGGACGATCTGCCGGGACTGGGTCCAGCCGAACACCCACGGGATGGCGCGGAGCCCGTCGAGGCCGGCGCCCGAGTCGGGGCGGCGGGAGGGCCGGGAGCCGAGGTGCAGCTCGGCGAGCTGGTCCACGGGCGTGGCCGCGAAGAAGTACGCGGGCAGGTCCGGGTCCTCGACCAGGCGGCGGTAGGCGGCGTGCGCGGCGTCGGACACGATGTCCATGGCCGCGTCCCAGCGGGCCAGGGACTCGTCGGACTGGCGGGGCGCGGTGTGCAGGGCGGAGGCCTGCAGGGTGGCCGCGACGGTCAGTTCGAGGTTCTCGCGGGCCAGCGAGGGGACGAGGTACTTGTCGGAGATGACCTCGCCCTGCTCGGTGACCTTGATCTCGCCTTCGAGGGTGCCCCAGGGCTGGGCGAGGATCGCGTCGTGGGAGGGGCCGCCGCCGCGGCCGACGGTGCCGCCGCGGCCGTGGAACAGGCGGAGCCGGACCCCGTAGCGGTGGGCCACGTCGCGCAGCCGGCGCTGGGCGCGGTGGATCTCCCACTGGCTGGTGGTGATGCCGCCGAACTTGCTGGAGTCCGAGTAGCCGAGCATGACCTCCTGCACGTCGCCGCGCAGGGAGACCAGGCGGCGGTAGGAGGGGTCGGCGAGCATGTCGTCGAGGATGACGTCGGCGGCGCGCAGCTCGTCGGTGGTCTCCAGGAGCGGGACGATGCCGATCTTGGCCCAGCCGGCGTGGAGGTCGACGAGTCCGGCCTCGCGGGCCAGGAGGGCGGCGGCGAAGACGTCGTCGGCGCCCTGGCACATCGAGATGATGTACGACTCGATGACCTCGGGGCCGAACTTCTCGAAGGCGTCCTTGATGGTGTCGAAGACGCCGAGGGTCTTGAGCCCGGCCGCGTCGAGCGGCGGCGGGGTGGGGGCGAGGGGGCGGCGGGAGCGGAGCTCCTTGGCGAGGAGCTTCTGCCGGTACTCGCGGGGCATGTCGGCGTAGCGCCAGGACTCCTCGCCGAGGCGGTCGAACAGCTGGCCGAGGGCGTGGTGGTGGGCGTCGGCGTGCTCGCGGACGTCCATGGTGGCCAGCTGGAGGCCGAAGGCGGCGAGGGTGCGGATGGTGCGGTCCATCCGGCCGTCGGCGAAGAGGGCGCCGCGGTGCTCGCGCAGGGAGCTCTGGATGAGGGTGAGGTCGGCGAGCAGCTCGGCGGTGCCGAGGTAGTCGCGGCCCTCCTCGTGGGGGGTGCCCTTGGCGAGGCGCTCGCGGGTGTTGAGCAGCTTCTGCCGGATGCAGGTGGCCTTCAGGCGGTACGGCTCTTCCGCGTTGAGGCGCTTGTAGCGGGGGCTGATCTCCGGGAGGCGCTCCAGGTCGGCCTGGAGGGAGGCGAGGAGCTCCTCGGTGGCGCCCGCGATGCGGATGGAGTTGGAGAGCAGGCTGCGCAGGAAGTCGACGAGTTCGAGGGCGTCGGTGATGCCGTGCTCGTGCTGGAGGATCAGGACCTCGCGCGTGACGGCGGGGGTGACGTTGGGGTTGCCGTCGCGGTCGCCGCCGATCCAGGTGCCGAAGGTGAGCGGGCGGGTGCCGGGCGGCAGTTCCACGCCGACGCGCTGGAGTTCGGCGGCGAGGTCCTCCAGGACGTCGCCGACGGCTCCGGCGTGGAGCTCGTCGAGGTAGTAGATGGCGTTGCGGGCCTCGTCGGCGGGCTCGGGGCGGGCCACGCGCAGTTCGTCGGTCTGCCAGACGAGGTCGATGTTCTCGGCGAGGCGCAGGTCGTGCCGGCGGCGGTCGCCGGCGCCGGTGACGGGCTCCTCCAGCAGGGCCGCGATGCGGCGCAGCTTGTTGAGGACGCTGCGGCGGGCCGCCTCGGTGGGGTGGGCGGTGAAGACCGGCCGGACGTTGAGGTTCTTGACCGTCTCGCGCAGGTGCTCGGGGTCGGCGTCCTTGAGCATGTCGGCGGTGCGGGCCAGCAGGCCGCCCTCGGCGGCGCGGTGGGCGCGCAGCTCGCGGCCGCGGTGCACCTGCTCGGTGACGTTGGCGAGGTGGAAGTACGTGGAGAACGCGCGGACCAGCTTGGCGGCGGTCTCCAGGTCGGTGTTGCCGAGCAGTTCGGCGGCGGCCTCGCCATCGGTGCGCGTCAGGGCGCGCACTTGTTCGACGAGGTCGAGGAGGTGCTGGCCCTCCTGGCGGACGAGGGTCTCGCCGAGGAGGTCGCCGAGCCGGCGGATGTCCGCGCGCAGCTCTGCGTTCGCGGCCTGGGCCGGGGCGGCGGTGCCCTGGTTGGCGGGAGTCTGGTCGGCACTGCTCACAGGTGCGGCTCCTTGCAGTGTTTCGAGCGCTACTGGGAGGTGGGGTCCGGTGCGGGCGTGCTGCGGCGGCCCTCCGGACGGGTGTCCGGGGTGCCCCCGTGTGCGCGCAGCCCCGGGCTGCCCGTGCGGACCGCGCTGTCCGACGGGTCCAAGGATAGGTGTCGCCGCTCGGGGACCGGTCGCACGTCTCGGGGTGCGGACGGGTCCCTTTGCCGGAGGGGGCGCCGCTGAGATACTTACGATGCCGTAGGTTACGGATCCGTAGCCTCGGCGCCTGCCGATTCCCTCACCCTCAGGGGACCTCATGACGATCAGCCCGGACGTGCTCGAAGACACCCCGGACGGGGCCGGCAATGCGCCGGTGTCCGCCACCCTGGGAGGTGAGAGCAAGCGGTCCGTCGAACAGATCGCGCTGCTGCTCTTCATCACGGTGCCCTTCCTGGCGCTGCTGGCGGCGGTCCCGCTGGCGTGGGGCTGGGGGGTGAGCTGGCTGGACCTGGGCCTGATGGTGTTCATGTACTTCCTGGCCTGCCACGGGATCACGATCGGCTTCCACCGCTACTTCACGCACGGCTCCTTCAAGGCGAAGCGGCCGCTGCGGATCGCCCTGGCGATCGCGGGGTCGATGGCGGTGGAGGGGCCGCTGGTGCGCTGGGTGGCGGACCACCGCAAGCACCACAAGTTCTCGGACGCCGAGGGCGACCCGCATTCGCCGTGGCGGTTCGGGGAAACCCTGCCCGCGCTGCTGAAGGGCCTGTGGTGGGCGCACATCGGCTGGCTGTTCGACGAGGAGCAGACGAACCAGCAGAAGTACGCCCCGGACCTGATCAAGGACCCGGCGATCCGGCGGATCAGCCGCGACTTCATCTTCTGGACCATGCTGTCGCTGGCGATCCCGCCGCTGGTGGGCGGTCTGGTGACGATGTCCTGGTGGGGCGCGTTCACGGCGTTCTTCTGGGGTTCGCTGGTGCGCGTGGCGCTGCTGCACCACGTGACCTGGTCGATCAACTCGATCTGCCACGCGGTGGGCAAGCGCCCGTTCAAGTCGCGCGACCGCTCGGGCAACGTGTGGTGGCTGGCCGTGCTCTCCTGCGGCGAGTCCTGGCACAACCTGCACCACGCGGACCCCACCTCGGCCCGGCACGGGGTGCTGCGCGGCCAGATCGATTCGAGCGCCCGGCTGATCCGCTGGTTCGAGCTGGCGGGCTGGGCCTCGGACGTGCGGTGGCCCTCGGGCGCGCGGATCGACGCCCGGCGCAAGGAGAAAGCCGCGAACGCGGCATGATGGGTGACGTGGCGATCGACGGCAGCAGCAATATCGGCAGTGACAAGCCCCGGCGCGGCCGCCGGGTCCGCATGACGGGCGCGGAGCGGCGCCAGCAGTTGCTCGACATCGGTCGCACGCTGTTCGCGGAGAAGGGCTTCGAGGGCACGTCGGTGGAGGAGATCGCGGCGAAGGCCGGGGTCTCGAAGCCGGTGGTGTACGAGCACTTCGGCGGCAAGGAGGGGCTCTACGCGGTCGTGGTCGACCGGGAGATGCGCCAGCTGCTGGACGGGGTGACGGGGGCGCTGACCGCGGGGCATCCCCGCGAGCTCCTGGAGCAGGCTGCGTTCGCGCTGCTGGACTACATCGAGAACTACACGGACGGGTTCCGGATCCTCGTACGGGATTCCCCGGTGGCCCAGTCCACGGGCACTTTCGCCTCCCTGATCAGCGATATCGCCACGCAGGTCGAGGACATCCTGGGGCTGGAGTTCAAGGCCCGGGGCTTCGACCCGAAGCTGGCCCCGCTGTACGCGCAGGCGCTGGTGGGGATGGTCGCGCTGACCGGCCAGTGGTGGCTGGAGACGCGGCGCCCGAAGAAGGCCGAGGTGGCGGCGCACCTGGTGAACCTGGCCTGGCACGGGCTGGACGGCCTGGAGGCGAAGCCGCGGCTGGTGGGGCACCGCAAGAACTGAGGACGGCCGTGCTCCCTGCGCAGGGGGTGCGGCCGGAGGCCCGGACGGGGTGCCCGTCCGGGCCTCCGGCGGTTTCCGTGCGCCGCCGAGGCGGGTGCCGGGCGCTGCCGAGGCGGGTGCCGGGCGCCGCCGGGGCGGGTGCCGGGCGCCGCCGGGGCTGGCTCCGCTTCCCCGATGCCCGAGCTGCCGAAAGGTTGTACGGGGCTGATCTTCTTTTTTTCGGAGGCGGCCGGATAGCCTCCCCTTACATTCCGGGGGACTCCTCTTTCGCGCTGACGCCACGCGCGGAAACCTGCCGACACACGGCACTCCCCCACCGAGAACCGATTTCCCTGGGGGGATCTTGCACTCCACCCGTGCCACGCGCCGCGGCCTGGGCCGTGTCGCCGCCTGCACCGCCGTCGCCCTCGCCGCCGGCACCCTGCTGTCGGCGGTTCCGGCCGCCGCCGCCCCCACCGCGGGCCGCAGCCTGCCGCAGCCCGAGTTCACGCGGCCGCAGCAGGGCGCCCAGCCCTCCTCGTACGCCCTCGTCAAGGCCAAGCCGCGGTTGGACTTCGACGCCGACGGCAAGAACGAGATGCTGTACCGGTACGTGGACGGCTCGCTGGCCGTGCTGCCGGGCGACGACAGCGAGGAGCGCGAGTTCCAGATCGCAGGCTCCGCCGCTCCCGGGTACAAGGACGTCATCCCGGTGGGCCAGCTCGGCGGGGACGCCAACCCGGAGCTGCTGACCCTGACCGCCTCGGGCCGCCTCTCGCTGGTCTCCGGCAACGGTCCCTCCGGCACCGGCGCGGCCACCTGGTCCGGCAACGGCTGGCAGATCTACAACAAGGTGGTCTCCCCCGGCGACCTCACCAAGGACGGCCGCCCCGACCTGCTGGCGCGCACCCCGTCCGGCGACCTGTACCTGTACAAGGGCACGGGCCAGCTGTCGGTGAAGCCGTTCGAGCCGCGCGTGAAGGTCGGCACCGGCTGGAACATCTACGACCAGATCGTCGGCACGGGCGACATGGACGGGGACGGCCTCGGCGACCTGGTGGCCAAGGACCTGGCCGGCTACCTCTACTCGTACAAGGGCTCGGGCGTCGCCGCCACCCCGTACAAGCCGCGGCTCAAGGTCGGCGCCGGCTGGAACATCTACAACCAGGTCACCGCGCTCGACGACGTGACCGGCGACGGCCGCGCCGACATCGCGGGCCGCACCCACTCCGGGCAGATGTACCTGTACCCGTCCAAGGGCGGCGGCCTCTTCGGCGCCCGCAGCGAGCTGGCGAACGGGACCGAGTACCTGAACCTGTTCGCGGGCCAGGGCGGGGTGCCGGACTACGGCAAGGGCGCGGTGGCGTACGCGGTCGACACCGTCGAGGAGGACTACCGCAACACCACGCTGTACACGTACCGGGCGCTGGCCAACGGCGAGTTCCTGCCGGCCGAGGCCTCGGACATCGGCGGGCACGCGGACGGCATGGGCTTCACCGCCCTCGTCACCGGCCTCGACGACGCCAACCGCCCGCACGCGCTCATCGACAACGACTTCCTCGTGAACGCCACCCTGGGCAACGGGTCCATCTCGCACCCCGGCGAGGGCGGCGAGATGTTCGCCAGCGGCCGCGACCTCGGCGTGGGCGACCTGACCGGCGACGGCAAGGGCGACCTGCTCCAGGTCTGGGAGGGCGCACTGACCCTGTTCCAGGGCGACGGCACCGGCGCCCACATGACGAAGATCGTGACCGTGGGCAAGGGCTGGCAGATCTACCGGTCCATCGCCGGCTCCGGCGACCTCACCGGGGACGGGCGCCCCGACCTGGTCGCGGTGGACACCTCCAACCGCCTCTTCCTGTACGCGGGCACCGGCAAGGCCGAAGCGCCGTTCGCCGCGCGCGTGCAGATCGCCTCGAACTGGACCGGCCACCTGGCGGCCCCGGGCGACATCAACGGCGACGGCCGCGCGGACCTCGTGACCGCGAAGGGCGCCGACGTGTACCGCGTCACCTCCACGGGCAAGCCGGGCACCGCCCTGCTCTCCGCCCCGGTCAAGCTGACCGGCAGCTGGCCGAAGCCGGGCGTGAAGTAACCGGCATCCCGCGGACGGGGCCCGCCGGCCTGCCCCGGCCGGGCCCCGTCCCGGACCCGTACTCGACCCGTACCTGCCGTACCGCCGCGCTGCCGTTTTTCGCTCCACTCCGTTCGCTGCTCCAGTCTCTGTCCCAGGGGGAACCTTGAACGCCTCGCGCCCCGCGCACCTCGGCCGCATCGCGGCCTGCACCGCCGTCGTCCTCGCCGCCGGCACCCTGCTGGCCGGCCCGGCTTCGGCGACCGGATCGGCAGACCGGCCGCACCGCGCCTTCGAGCGCACGGCGCCGGACGCCCCGCACCCTGACCTGGGGCTGCCGCAGCAGCTGCACCGAGGCACGTTCGCGGCCCAGGGCGAGACGGCGCCGCCGCGCTACGACCCCGACTTCGACGGCAAGGCGGACCAGCTCTACCGGGCGATCAGCGGCAAGTACTTCGTCCAGCCCGGCAGCGGCGCCGCCGAGTACGCGGTGTCCATCGGCAGCAATGCCGACGTGGACTACAAGGACGTCCTCACCCTGGGGAAGATCGGCACCGATCCCCAGAGCTACACCGACCTCGCGACGCTGACCAACGACGGACGGCTGTCGGTCTTCGAGGGCTCGGGCACCCTGGGCACCGGCATCTACCCGACCTGGTCCGGTGGCGGCTGGCAGATCTACAACAAGGTGCTCGCCCCCGGCGACCTGACCGGTGACGGCTGGACGGACCTGCTGGCGCGCACCCCCGAGGGCGTGCTCTACCTCTACCAGGGCACCGGGCGCCTGAACGCCCCCTTCACCTCCGCGGTGAAGATCGGCGGCGGCTGGCAGTACTACGACCAGCTGGTCGGCACCAACGACATCAACGGCGACAAGATCGCCGACCTGGTGACCCGCGACACCACCGGCAACCTCTTCTCCTACCTGGGCACCGGCCAGGCGGCCGCGCCGTTCAAGCCCGCCAAGCAGATCGGCACCGGCTACGGGATCTACAACCAGCTGGTCGGCATCGACGACGCCGACGGCGACGGCAACGGCGACGTGCTGGCGCGCACCGTCTCCGGCCAGGTCTACCTGTACAAGGCCGACGGCACGGGCGGGTTCAAGGCCCGCATCGCGGGCGGGACCGGCTGGAACGCCGCCACCCAGTTCGCCGCGCAGGGCGGGGTTCCGGACTTCGGCCGCACCGACCTCATCGGCCGGGACACCGCGGGCACGCTGTACTGGTACTACTCCAACAACAACGGCACCCTGAGCGCCCGGAAGCGGATCAGCGAGGTGGGCGGCTGGAAGGGCGCGAACCTCTACCTGGCCTCCGCCCTCGGCCAGAAGCACGCCGGCGACCTGGTGGAGGTCTACAACAGCAAGCTGTACGTCAACGGCAAGGCGCTGAGCTCCGGCTGGAACATCTACAACCACCTCGTCGGCCCGGGCGACGTGTCCGGTGACGGCAAGGGCGACCTGCTGGCCCGCGACAAGTACGGGGTCCTCTACCTGTACCAGGGCAACGGCGCGGGCACCGGCTTCTCCTCCCGCGTCAAGGTCGGCTCCGGCTGGGGCGGCTACAACAAGATCGCGGGTGCCGGCGACCTCACCGGCGACGGCCGCGGCGACCTGATCGCCCGCGCCGCCAACGGCGACCTGTACGTCTACCCGGGCACCGGGCAGGCCGGCTACGCCTTCAAGTCGCGCATCAAGGTCGGCACCGGCTACGGCATCTACAAGCAGCTCGTGGTGGCCGGCGACCTCACCGGGGACGGCCGCGCGGACCTGCTCGCGACCGACTCCGCGGGCAACCTGTGGCGCTACGACTCGTACGGCAACGCCAAGCTGAAGGCGCGCGTGAAGATCGGAACGGGTTACCAGATCTACGCGAACCTGTACTAATTTTTCGGAGGTGCCCCGACCCGGAACCGGGAAGGGGCACCTCTTCGTGTTCTCGGGGGAAGCCTCAGGGGGATATTCGTGTCACAGAAGACGCACCACAAGACGCTGGGCCGCATCGCGGCCTGCACCGCCGTGGCGCTGGCCGCCGGCACCCTGCTCGCGGGCCCCGCGGCCGCCGCGGGCACCCCGCACGACCGCGGGCCGTCGGAGCAGGCCGCTCCGCGGTCCGTCGAGCTGCCCGGCCCGCTGCCGGAGGTCTCCGCCCCGCGCGGCACCTTCGCGGCCGCCGCCGCCTCCCGTACCGCCCCGCGCTTCGACGCGGACGGCGACGGCAAGGCGGACGTGCTCTACCGCGCCATCAACGGCAAGTACTTCGTCAACCCGGGCAACGGCAACGCGCCGTTCACGTACTCGGTGGGCCGTCCGGCCGCGAACTTCGAGTACAAGGACGTCATCCCGGTCGGCAACCTGACCTCGGACAAGTACACCGAGCTGCTGACGCTGAGCCCGGACGGCGCCCTCACGCTCTACCCGGGCGCCAGCCGCACCGGCACCTCCACCTCGGCCCGCTGGTCGGGCCGCGGCTGGACGATGTACAACAAGATCATCGCGCCCGGCGACCTGACCGGCGACGGCAGGACCGACCTGCTGGCGCGCACCCACTCCGGCGTGCTGTACCTGTACAAGGGCACCGGCAACGCCTCGAAGCCGTTCCCGTTCCGGGTCAAGGTCGGCGCCGGCTGGCAGGCCTTCGACCAGCTCGTGGGCGCGGGCGACACCAACGGGGACGGCAAGGCCGACCTCGTGGTCCGCACCCCCGGCGGGGACCTGTACCGGTACCCGGGCACGGGCAACGCCAACGCGCCCTTCGGGAACCGCAAGAAGGTCGGCTACGGCTACCAGGCGTACAACCAGCTCGTCGGCGTGGACGACCGCAACGGCGACGGCCTGGGCGACCTGATGGCCCGCACGGTCGGCGGCTCGGCGTACCTGTACCACGCGGACGGCCAGGGCGGTTTCAAGGCGCGCACCTACGCGGGCGCCCGCTGGAACGTTTCCACCAACTTCGCGGCCCAGGGCGCGGTCCCGGGCTTCGGGCGCAACGACCTGGTCGGCCGGGACGGCGCGGGCACGCTGTGGTGGTACTACTCCAAGAACAACGGCACGCTGAGCGCGCGGCAGCAGCTCAGCAAGACCGGCGGCTGGCTCGGCGCCAACGTCACCTACGTCTCCTCGCTGGACAACGACAGCGACGGTGACCTGGTGGAGGTCTGGAACGGCCACCTGTTCATGGAGCGCAACGACATGGGTGCCGGCTGGGGCGTCTACAACGCGCTCGCGGGCGCCGGGGACCTGGACGGCGACGGCCGCGGCGACCTGCTGGCCCGCGACCGCGGGGGCAACCTCTACCTGTACCGGGTGCTCGGGAACAAGCTCTCGGGCCGCATCAAGGTGGGCGCCGGCTGGGGCGGCTACAACAAGCTGACCGGTGCCGGGGACATGACCGGCGACGGCCGCGCCGACCTCGTGGCCCGCGACGGCCGCGGCAACCTGTACCTGTACCCGGGCACCGGCAACGCGAAGTCCCCGTTCGCGGGCCGCGTGAAGATCGGCACCGGCTACGGCGGCTACCGCCAGCTCGTCGTGACCGGCGACCTGAACGGCGACAGCCGTGCCGACCTGGTCGCCACCGACGGCTCCGGCAACCTCTGGCGCTACACCTCGTACGGCAGCGGCAAGCTCACCGCCCGCACGAAGATCGGCACCGGCTACCAGATCTACGGCAACCTCTTCTAGCCCCCACGCGTTCCCGTCACCACGCGACAATGCCCCCGGCCCGCACCCAGCGGGCCGGGGGCATCGCCGTGCCCGCGGGGGGGGCACCGCCTGCCGCGGGCGCTCCGCGGGAACTGGCGGAGAAGCACTTCTGCCCCTCGCGGAGCAGATATACGCTGCACACACACGTCCCGGGGGGATGACGCCGAGTTGTGCCGTCGGCGCGGGTTTTCGGGCCCGCGCGCTTCCGTGTCGCCCCCGTGCAGCTCTCCGTCCCAGGGGGGACCTTGAACAGTTCGCGCCACGCGCGCCACGAGCGCCCCGTCCGTCTCGCCGCCTGCACCGTCGTCGCCGCCCTCGCCGCCGGAACCCTGTTGGCCGGGCCGGCCGCGGCGGCCGAGCGGCCGGTGGTGCGGCCCGAGCAGCCCACCGCGCAGCCCGACGGGCGCCCCGGCCCGGTGCTGCCGGCCGGCGCCCGCAGCGGGCTCGCCGCGGCGGCCGCCCTCGCGCCGCGCTTCGACGGGGACGGCGACGGGGTCGCCGACATGCTCTACCAGGCCATCAACGGCAAGTACTTCGTGAACCCGGGCGGTGCGGACGAGCACTTCGAGTACGCCGTCGGGCAGGCCACCGCGGACGGCAGCTTCGCGTACAAGGACGTGGTCCCGGTCGGCGACCTCGACCGGGACGGCAGCAGCAACCTGCTGGCCCTGACCGCCGACGGCACCCTCGCCCTCTTCAACGGGGCGGGCCGGAGCGGCACTTCGTACACGCCGAGCTGGTCCGGGCGCGGCTGGCAGACGTACAACAAGGTGCTCGCGCCGGGCGACCTCACCGGCGACGGGCGGACCGACCTGCTGGCGCGCACCCCGGAGGGGGTGCTGTACCTGTATCCGGGCACGGGCTCGGCCGCGGACCCGTTCGGGGCCCGCGTGCGGATCGGCGCGGGCTGGCAGGCGTACGACCAGCTGGTCGGGCTGAACGACACGAACGGTGACGGGAAGGCGGACCTGGCGGCCCGGGACGGCTCGGGCCGGCTCTTCTCGTACGCGGGTACGGGCGTGGCCGCGGCCCCGTTCAAGGAGCGCCGGCAGATCGGCTTCGGCTACCAGGTCTACAACCAGCTGGCCGGTGTGGACGACATCGACGGCGACGGCCGGGGGGATCTGATCGCCCGGGACGTGCCGGGCCGGCTGTACCTCTACAAGGCGGACGGCGCGGGCGGCTTCAAGCCGCGCGTGACCTCCTCCCCCGGCTGGAACTACGCCCTGCTGATGGGGGCGCAGGGCGGCCTGCCGGCGTACGACCGCAGCGACCTGGTGGGCCGGGACGCCCCGGGCACCCTGTGGTGGTACTGGTCGAAGAACGACGGCACGCTGAGCGCCCGCAACCGGATCAGCCCGGTGGGCGACTGGAAGGGCTTCCGCTACATCCGCTCCTCCTCCCTCGACGCGAACAGCTACGCGGAGAGCATGGAGGTCTTCCAGAACCACCTGTTCCTGCGCGGCCGGGACATCGGCGCGGGCTGGGGCGTCTACAACTCCCTCGTCGGCCCCGGGGACCTGTCCGGCGACGGCAAGGGCGACCTGCTGGCCCGCGACGGCTCCGGCGTCCTCTACCTGTACCGGGGCAACGGCGCCGCCACCGGCTTCGCCCCGCGGGTCAAGGTGGGCGCGGGCTGGGGTGCGTACGACAAGCTCACCGGCGCGGGGGACTTCACCGGCGACGGCCGGGCGGACCTGATCGCGCGCGACCGCTCCGGCGGGCTGTACCTGTACGCCGGCACGGGCAGCGCCACGGCCCCCTTCACGTCCCGTGTGAAGATCGGCACCGGCTACGGCATCTACCGCAACCTCGTCGCCACCGGCGACCTGACCGGCGACAGCCGCGCCGACCTGGTGGCCTCGGACTCCGCGGGCACCCTCTGGCGCTACACCTCGTACGGCTCGGGCCGCCTCACCGCCCGCGCCAAGATCGGCACGGGCTGGCAGGTCTACCCGGACCTGTACTGACCGGACGCGGCCGGGTGCCCCGCTCCCTCCCCCGGAGGGGGCGGGGCACCCGGCGCACCCAAGCCCCCAGACACCCCCTCAGATGTGCTGAAGCAACGCAACAGGGACATGAGGGGACGGAAGATCACACCGGCCGACCGGGCCGCAGTGGCCGAGGCCGGGGCGCGCGACCGGATCGTGACAGGAACTGACGGTTATCCACTTCCGCCGCTCCACTTTGCAGATGTACGCTGCACGGACAAATCCCGGGGGGGATGACGCCGCTCCGCGCGCCTTGGTTCCGCGCGCCCGAGCCCGCGAACCCGTGTCCCCGCGCAGCACTTCTTCCGTCCCAGGGGGGACCTTGAACATCGTGCGCCACAAGCGCCTCGGCCGCATCGCGGCCTGCACCGCCCTCGCCCTGACCGCCGGCATGGCCCTCGCGGGTACCGCGGCGGCCGACTCCGGCGTGCCGTCCCGGCCGGAGATCAAGCACTCCGAGCCGTCCGCGCCCCGCCCCGTGGAGTCGCTGCCCGTGCAGCGCCACGGCCTGGCCGCGAACGCCGCCGCCGCGCCGCGGTTCGACGTCAACGGCGACGGCCAGGAAGACCTGCTGTACCGGCAGATCGGCAACTCGTACTGGATGAAGACGCGCACGGGCGAGGACCAGGAGTTCGAGCTCACCCGCGACAACGAGCAGGAGACGTTCAAGGACGTGATCCCGCTCGGCGACCTCGACGCCAGCACCCGCCCGGAGCTGCTCACCCTGAGCGTCACCGGCAAGCTGTCGCTCTACCAGGACGTCAACCCCACCAGCTCGGGCTACGCCTCCTGGTCCGGCGGCGGCTGGCAGATCTACAACAAGGTGGCCGCGACCGGCGACCTGACCGGCGACGGCCGTCCGGACCTGCTGGCCCGGAAGTACAGCGGCGAGCTGTACCTCTACGCGGGCACCGGCAACATCTACGCGCCGTTCCGCTCCCCCGTGAAGGTGGGCGCGGGCTGGGGTGCGTACGACCAGCTGGTCGGCACCGGCGACCTCGACCGGGACGGTCGCGCCGACCTCCTGGCCCGCACGCCGAACGGCAACCTCTTCTTCTACAAGGGCACGGGCCGCGGGTCCGCCCCGTTCCGCGCCGCCGTCAAGGCGGGCTTCGGCTGGGGGATCTACAACCAGATCCTGGCCGCCGGCGACCGCGACGGCGACGGCGCCGTGGACCTGCTCGCGCGCGACCTGTCCGGCTCGGTCTACTACTACGCGGCCCTGGGCAACGGCACCTTCGCCCCGCGCCAGAAGTCGGGAACCGGCTGGGAGTGGACCGGCCTGTACGCGGGCCAGGGCGGCATCCCCGCCCACGGCAAGTACCAGATCCTCGGCCGCACCGGCGGCGGCACCCTGTTCGAGTACGCGGCGGCCGCCAACGGCAAGCTGGGCAAGCGCGAGCAGGTCAGCGACACCAACGGCTGGTCCGGCCCGGTGTCGATCCACTTCCCGAGCTCGCTCGGCACCCAGGGCTACGCCAGCTTCCTGTGGCGCTACGAGGGCCAGCTGTGGCGCGGGGACCAGTTCATCGGCCGCGGCTGGGACGCGTTCAACACCCTGGCCGGCACCGGCGACCTCAGCGGTGACGGCATCGGCGACCTCCTCGCCCGCGACAAGTCCGGCAACCTGTACCTGTACCGCGGCACCGGCGGCACCGGCTTCCTGAGCCGCATCAAGGTCGGCGCCGGCTGGGGCGGCTACAACGCCCTCGTCGGGGCGGGCGACTACACCGGCGACGGCCGCGCCGACCTGATCGCGCGCACCGGCTCGGGCAGCCTGTACCTGTACGCGGGCACCGGCAACGCGAAGGCGCCGTTCAAGTCCCGCGTGAAGATCGGCACCGGCTGGGGCGCGTACAACAAGCTCGCCTCCGCGGGCGACATGACGGGCGACGGCCGCGCCGACCTCATCGGCGTGGACCGCAGCGGCAACGCGTACCGCTACGCGGCCACCGGTCTGGGCGGGGCCAAGACCCTGTCCTCCCGCGTGCTGCTCGGCTCGGGCTGGAACGCGTACATCTCGCTGCACTGACCCCGTGGCGCGAGCGGCGCCCCCGTCACCGGATTGCCGGTGGCGGGGGCGCCGTTTTCGTCCTGCCCCCCGGTCAGGACGAGGGTTCCAGGAACTCCAGGCGGTTGCCCACCGGGTCCTGGGAGTAGAAGCGGCGGTGGCCGGGGAGGTTGTCGTCCCAGACGACCTTCGCGCCGTGGGACTCCAGGCGGGCCGCGTACGCCTCGATGCCGCTGACGCGCAGCCCGGGGTGGGCCTTCTCCGCGGGGCGGAAGTCCGCTTCGATGCCCAGGTGGAGCTGGACCGGCCCGGCCTGGAACCAGCAGCCGCCGCGGGCCGCGAGGACCGGCGGCTTGGGGATCTCGGTCATGCCGAGGACCTCCGTGTAGTAGCCGCGCAGCAGGTCCTCGGAGCCTGCGGGGGCGGCGAGCTGGACGTGGTCGACGGATACGAGCATGGTCAGGACTCCTTGACGGCTACGGCGAAGATGCGGCGGAACGGGAAGACGGTGCCGTGCGGGCCCGGCGGGTAGGCCTCGCGCAGCAGCTCGCGGTACTCGGCCAGGAAGGCCTTGGCGGCCTCCGGGTCCCCTTCCAGGGCGGTCAGCACGGGCCGCAGGGCGGTGCCCTTCACCCAGTCGAGTACGGGGTCGGGGCCGGGCAGCAGCTGCTGGTACGTGGTCTCCCAGACGTCGGCGGCGAAGCCGAGGGCCCCGAGGCGCTCCAGGTAGCCGGCGGGCTCCAGGACGGGTGCGGGGCGGCTGCCGTGCCCGGCGAGGCGGCCGCGCCAGCGGGGGGCCTCGCACAGGGCGGCGAGCAGGCGGTGGCTGGGGGCGTCGAAGTTGCCGGGGACCTGGAAGGCGAAGGCGCCGCCGGGGCGCAGGGTCGCGGTCCAGGCGGCGAAGGAGCCGGAGTGCCCGGGGACCCACTGGAAGGCGGCGTTCGAGACGATCAGGTCGTACGGCTCGTCGGGGCGCCAGTCGGCGAGGTCCGCGGGCCGGAAGTCCAGGCTGCCGCCGCCGGGGGTGGGGCCTTCGAACTCCTTGCGGGCGCGGTCGAGCATCGCCTCGGAGAGGTCGAAGCCGGTGATCCGCGCGGTGGGCCAGCGCTCGGCGAGGAGCGCCGTCACGTTGCCGGCGCCGCAGCCGAGGTCGGCGATGCGGGGGCCGGGGCCGCCCGCCTCGGGTCCCGCCGGCCCGACCGGTTCCGGGATGCGGGACAGGAGTTCCAGGAAGGGGCGGGTGCGGTGGCCCGCGTGGCGGAGGTACTGCTGCGGGTCCCATCGGGGTGTCGCGTGCATGGCCGAGCCTCTCTGCGGCGTGTGCGGGCACGGCGAAGGGGCCGGCCCGGCACTCTTTCCGTGCTCTTCCTGCATGATCACCCGCGAAGTATCTTGACGTCAAGAGACTTCACATCGACAGACCCCTTACACTGATCGGCATGGAGGACGAGGTCGACCGACTGGTCGCGGCATGGCGGCGGGAGCGCCCTGACCTCGACGTGGAACCGCTCGAAGTGCTCAGCCGGGTCAGCAGGCTCGCGCGCCACCTCGACCGGGCCCGTCGGCTTGCCTTCTCCGAGCACAGCCTGGAGCCCTGGGAGTTCGACGTCCTCACGTCGCTGCGCCGGGCGGGCGACCCGTACCAGCTCTCCCCCGGCCAGCTGCTGACGCAGACGCTCGTCACCTCCGGCACCATGACCAACCGCATCGACCGGCTGGCCAAGAAGGGCCTGGTCGAGCGGCTGCCGGACCCCAGCGACCGCCGCGGGGTGCTGGTGCGCCTCACCGCCGAGGGGCGTGACCGGGCCGACCAGGCGCTCGCCGGCCTGCTCGACCAGGAGCGGGCCATTCTCGGCCGGCTGCCGCGCGCCCAGCGGATGGAGCTGGCCCAGCTGCTACGCCAGCTGACCGCTCCGTTCGACAACGTCCCCGGGTAGGTCCACCGGCCGCACCCCGGCCCGCCGGGCCAGTGCCACCGCGGCCAGCGTGGAGTGCACGCCCAGCTTGCCCAGCACGTTCTGCATGTGCGTGCGGACGGTGTGCGGGGACAGGAACAGGCGCGCCGCCACGTCCTTGCGGTTGAGCCCGGCCACCATGCAGCGCAGCACCTCGTGCTCGCGCGGGGTCAGGGACTCGACGAGGCGCTCGCTGTCGGTGCGGTTCTTGCGGGCCGCCGTCAACTCCCGCAGCACACCGGTGAGCAGCGCCGGCGGCAGATGGGTCTCCTCACGCAGCACCCCGCGGATGACCGCCAGCAGCCGGGACAGCGAACAGTCCTTGGCCACCCAGCCGGAGGCCCCCGCCTGGAGGGCCAGCGCGGCCCGGCGCGGATCGTCGCGCTCGGCCAGCACCACCGTGCGGACCGGGTACTGGCCCGCCCGCACCCCGGCGACCAGCGCGATCCCGTCGGCCGGCACCGCGTGCGCCCCCGGCCCGCCGGCCCCGCCGAAGGGCTGCTCGGGCACCCGTACGGCACCGGCCGCCGCGCCCAGATCGGCGTCCACCAGCAGGACGTCGTACTTGCGGCCTTCCGACGCGCCCCGCTCCAGACAGCGCAGGGCCGCCGGACCGCTGCCCGCCGCGGACACGTCCACATCGGGCTCGGCGGCGAGCGCCGCAGCCAGCGACTCGGCGAAAATGCGGTGGTCGTCGACCACGAGCACCCGGATACGAACCACAGACACCCCCAAGGGTCGGGGAACGGACGGCCGCGATACGGCGTCCGGATCGGAGCGGGATCAGCAGCGGCCGCGGCCGCCGCCGCAACTGGACTGCTACCCCGGTCCGGACGTCGTATCCGACTGTCTCGACCCCTGAAACAACACCGGCCCCCACCGGTGTCGAGCATCAGCGTACGGCGGATGGCGCACGGCAGTTGGCCGAATCTCAGAAGTTCTCGCCGCGGATTTCTCCCGCGACCTCGGCAACTCCCGCGTACCGCACCGTATGTGGACGGAAAGCCGGCACGGGACGGGCCCGGCGGTGGCCTGAAAGCACCCGCCGGGCGCGCCCCCGGTCCCGCCCGGCGCGCTTGCTCAGTTCCCGTCCTGCCGCTCGGCCTCGCACCGCAGCGCGAACTCCCAGGCGTCGGTGACGATCCCGGTGAGGTCCGAGCGGCTGGGGTGCCAGCCCAGCCGCTCGCGGGCGGTCTCGGCGGAGGCCACCAGGACCGCCGGGTCGCCCGGCCGGCGGGGGGCGACGACCTCGGGGATCTCCCGCCCGGTGACCTTGCGGACCGTCTCGACGACCTCGCGGACCGAGAAGCCGTTGCCGTTGCCGAGGTTGCAGATCAGGTGCTCGCCGGGGGCGGCCGCGCCGAGGGCGGCCAGGTGGGCCTCGGCGAGGTCGGCCACGTGGATGTAGTCGCGCACGCAGGTGCCGTCCGGGGTCGGGTAGTCGTCGCCGAAGACGGAGATGGACTCCCGCCGGCCGAGGGCCACTTGCAGCACCAGCGGGATCAGGTGGGTCTCGGGGTCGTGGCGCTCGCCGTACTCCCCGTAGGCCCCCGCCACGTTGAAGTAGCGCAGCGAGACCGCTGCGAGCCCGTGCGCCGTGCACTCCCCGGCGATCATGTGGTCCACGGCCAGCTTCGAGGCCCCGTACGGGTTGGTCGGCGCGGTCACGGAGCGCTCGGTCAGCCGGCCCTCCGCGGGCTCCCCGTAGGTGGCGGCGGTGGAGGAGAACACCAGCGTGCGCACGCCCGCCGTGCGCATCGCGGCGAGCAGCTCCATGGTGCCGCCCACGTTGTTCGTCCAGTACTTGCCCGGGTCGGCCACCGACTCGCCGACCTGCGAGGAGGCGGCGAAGTGCAGGACCGCGTCGTACGAGGGGTCCAGGTGGCGGGCCGCGTCCTGGATCCGGCCGTCGATCAGGGTGGCGCCGGCCGGCACGCCCTTGCGGAAGCCGGTGGAGAGGTCGTCGAGGACGGTCACCTCGTGCCCGGCCTCCAGGAGGTGTGCCGCCACGACACTGCCGACGTAACCGGCTCCGCCGGTGACCAGGTACTTGTTCACTTGCCGCCTCGCTCGCCTTGTTCAGGGGTTTCGCGGATCCGCCCGTGTCCGCGGTCCGCCGGTGACACACGCTCTTACCGGTTCCGGAGGCCCCGGGTAACGGCACCCTGCCGGAATTCCACGCCCCGGTGAAGAGCCCGCGGACACGGGCGCCCGTCCACGCGGGCATCCGTCCACGCAGGCATCCGTCCACGCGGGCGCCGGTCCACGCGGGACGCTACTCCCGCGGCCCCGGCTGCGCCGGGATCACCGCGCGGTCCAGCAGCCCGGTCCGGGCCGCCAGGGCGGCGGCCTCCAGCCGGGAGCCGACGCCCAGCTTCATGAGTACCCGCTGCACATGTGTGCGCGCTGTGCTCGGGGCGATGCTCATGCCGGCCGCGATGAGCCGGGTGTCCTCGCCCTCGGCCACCCGCACCAGCACCTCGACCTCGCGCGGGGTGAGCAGCTGGAGCAGCCGGGTGCCCTCGTCGTCGGGCTGGGCGGCCGGGTTGAGCAGCTCGGCGAAGGCGCCCTGGAGCAGCTGCGGGGCGATCGCGGCCTCCCCCGCCCGGGCCTTGGCCAGGGCCCGCTCCACGCCCTCGATGCGCTCGTCGTGCCGTACGTAGCCCGAGGCGCCGGCGGCGAAGGCGGCGGCGATCCCGCGGGGGCTGGGCACCGGCCCGAGCACCACCACGGCGATCTGCGGGCGCTCGCGCTTGATGCGGACCACCGGGTCGAAGACCCCCGGCTCGGCCGGGGCGGCCGTGCCCAGGAGGCACACCTCGGGGGCGCGGCTGATCACCAGCTCGGCCGCTCCCGCAGCCGGCGCCGCGGCGGCGAGCACCCGGTGCCCGCGCAGCTTCAGCGCCGATGCGAGCGCTTCGGCCAGCAGCCGGTGCTCGTCGACCACCATGACCCGTACGCCCATCAGGCCCCCAACGCCGGTCCCTACTGCCCCGGCAAGCTACACGCTTGTTCGACGCCGCGGGCGGGTTACCGGCGAGAAGCCCCTCGTAAGGCCGAAGGGGGCGCCTTCCGTTGCCGGATGGCGCCCCCTTCGGGCATATGCCGTGTCCGCCGGGTCAGTCGGCGGCGGTGGCGGTCACTTGGCGGCGAAGCCGACGAAGAGGAAGTCCTTCTTCGCGTCCTCGGCGCGGAACGGCTTGTCGATCAGCACCTCGGAGGTGAACAGGTACCCGTTGTGGTACCGGATCTCCGCGAAGTTCGTGGAGAAGCTCCGCTCCCGGCTGCGGCTGGGCTCGGTGGAGGGGTTCTCCATGAGCAGGGTCTGCTTCATCGTCTTGGTGTCGATGCTGACGATCTGGCCGCCGCGGTCGTACGGGGGCCACTTGTACGCGATGATGTCCGGCCCGTCCATGCGCAGCGGGAACATCGTGTACTTGCTGCCCGCGTCCATGCGGTCGGTCGTCTGCTTGCCGGTGGTGAGGTCGAAGGAGACGATCTCGTTGGTCTCGTCGTACTTCTCGCCGGCGGTGTCCTCGTGCTCCTTGGACGGCAGGTAGACGCGGCCGTTGCCGACCACCACCTTGTCGCAGACCTCCACGCCGGTGCTGCTGGAGCAGTTGGGCGCGTACATGTCCTTGGGGAGGCCGATGCGGGTCTTCAGGACACCGGTCTTCTCGTCCACGGAGAAGATGTCGCTGATCCCGCCGCCGTTGTTCAGGTCGGTGCTGATCACGAGCGGCTTGGCCGACAGGATGCTCGCGTACTGGATGCCCGCGGGCAGCTTGTACGTGGACAGCGGGGCGCCGGTGACCGGGTCGAGGTACTGGGCGACCAGGTAGCGGTCCTGGTACTCGCCGCACTTGCGGATGACGGCGAGGCCGGCGCCGCCGCCGTAGCCCGCGTCGTAGCAGGACTCGGAGTCGATCTTCGGGACCCAGCGGGACTTGCCGGTGGTGAGCTCCCAGGCGGCGCCGCCCTGGAGGCCGGCCGCGGCCACGGTCCGGCCGGAGATCGTGATCTCCTTGAACTCGACCTTCTCGTCACCGCTCGCGCTGCTCTTGACGGACCCCTGCCACAGCAGCCTTCCGGCGTTGAGGTCGATCACGGCCACCTCGCTGCACGGCTGGTGGCTGTACTTGCCGGTGCGCGGGGCGGGCTCGTAGGCGATCGCGGCCTTGTCCTCGCTGGTGCGCCGGGAGGCGGCGCACACCTGGCCGGGGAGCGGGACGGACCACTTGGGCTTGGCGGTGGCCAGGTCGTAGCCGACGACCTTGCGGATGTCGCTCTTGGCGTAGACGGAGTCGGTCAGCCAGGAGCCCGCCACGTTGTGCAGGGCCTCGATCTTGGGCTGCTGGAGGCTCAGCAGCTCCTTGGACTTCGGGTTCGAGGGGGCCTTCTCGACGGCCACGGGGACCGGGTCGGGTCCGGTGGCGCCACCGCCGCCGCCCGTGCTGCCGCCGGTGCTCTTGCCGTCGGCCACCGGCTTCTTGACGGCGTCCGGGTCCTCGGAGCGCGAGGCGTACCAGAAGCCGCCCACGACGATCAGCGCGATGGCCAGGACTGCGCTCACCAGGATGAGCAGCTGGTTGCGCTTCTCCTTGCCGCCGCCCTGGGGCTGCGGGGCGGGGGCGCCGGGCCCGTACATGGGCGTGGTGGCCGGCTGCGGGTAGGCGTAGCCGGGCTGGGCCTGCGGGGCCTGCGGGTAGCCGTAGCCCTGCGGGGGCGCCTGCTGCGGGTAGCCGTAGCCGCCCGCCGGAGGCTGCTGCGGGGCGCCGAAGCCGCCCGCCGCGGGCTCCTGGGGGGCGCCGAAGCCGCCGGCCGGGGGCTGCTGCGGGGCGCCGAAGCCTGCGGCCCGGGGGTCCTGGGGGGCGCCGAAGCCCTGCGGGGGCTGGTTCGGCGGGGGTGGCGGCGGGGTGCTCATGCGGTGTTCTCTGCCTCTCGGGACGCGTGGGGCGCGTGGGTCGATCGGTGCGGGCGGTGCGGGCGGCGCGGGCGGCTGCCCGGGGGCGGGGCGCGGGTCGGGGGCGGGTCGGGGCTACTTGCCGAAGACCATCAGGAGCTTCTCCTTGACCCCGTCCTTGCCGAACAGCGAGGAGGAGCCCATGAAGAACCGGCCGCCCTCGTACGCCACCGTGGAGGAGTAGAAGGTGCGCTCCACCGGCGCGGCGGGCGTCGGGTGGCGCAGCACGTCCTTCATCGGGCCGCCGCCCGAGGGCCAGGAGACGACCCCGCCGGGCTTGCCGTCGACGCTCGCGTCCAGGTACGCGTACACCCGGCCGCCCTCGGCCTTCATCGGGACGACGAACCGGTCCTTGGGCGCGGGGATCCGGCGGATGATCTTGCCGGTCTTCAGGCTGAAGTCGACGACCTCGTTGTTGCGCATCGCGGTCTTGCCCTCGGTCATGAAGTGGAAGGTGTCCCCGTCCACGAAGGCCCCGTCGCAGCCCTGGATGCCGCGGCCGAAGGCGTCCCAGCTGCACCAGGCGGCGAACTTGCCCTGGCCGTGCAGGCGCAGGCGCTCGGTGCCGTTCGGGTTCAGCACCACGACGGCCCGCTTGGCCTTCTCCTCACTGGACGCGTCGATGATGATCGGGTCCACCGAGTAGACCTTGTTGATCTTCCAGGTCTTGTCGAACTTGTACGACCACTGCGCCTTGCCGGTCTTCGGGTCGATGCCCTCCAGCTGCTCGGTCTCGGCCTTGAAGCAGGTGGTGACGGCGAGCAGCCGGCTGCCGCCCGCGTACTCGTACGGGCTGCACTGCGGCGTGCCCTCCTGCTTCCAGACCTTGCTGCCGTCGCTCATCTTCACGGCCGTGGTGGGGCCGGTGCGCGCGATGACGAGGACGTCCCCGCTGATGGCGAGCCGGAGGTCGGTCATGATGTCGAAGAGGCCCTCCTTGGCCACTTCCTTCTCCCAGCCCACGGCGCCGGTCTTCAGGTCCACCTGCTTGAGCTGGTTGCAGTCGGCGTTGGAGCCCTGGCCCTTCTTCCACGCCAGGACGATCTTGTCGTCGGCGCTGGGCTTGCGGGGCACCCCGCAGAGGTCGCCGCCGAGCGGGACGGTCCACTTCTGCTTGCCGTCGGCGACGGCGTAGCCGGTGAGGCTGCGGTAGCCGACCTTGGCGACGGTGTCGCCGGTGACCCACATGCCGTTGATGGTCGCGCCGCTGCCGGGCACGTCGGTCTCGTTCATCTTGAGCCAGAGGACCTTGTCCTCGCCGGGCTTGCGGCCCTCGTTGAGGCCCGGCTCCTTGCGGCCGTCACCGCTGCCGTCGCCGTCGTCCACGGTCGGGCTGCCGGCGGGCTTCGGGTCGGCGGGGGTGCTCTGCTGCGCGACCGGCTTCCCCGACTCCTCCTCGGTGAGGGCGGCGTACGCGAACCAGCCGCCGGTGCCGAGCACGAGGACCCCGGCCACCGCGGCCGCGGCGAGGGCGAGCGGCCGGCGGCCCTGCTTCGGCGGCCGCGGGGCGCCCTGCGGGGGCGGCGGGAAGCCGGGGCCCTGCGGGTACTGCTGCTGCGGGTGCGGGGGCTGCTGCGGCGGCTGCTGCTGGGCGTACGGGTTGAAGCCCGGGACCGGGGCCTGCGGCTGCGCGTACGGGTTCGGGCCCTGCTGCGGGCCTCCGTAGCCGGGCTGGGGCGGGCCGGGCAGGTGCCCGTAGCCGGGAGGTACGGGGGGCTGGTTCGTCGGCTCGTTCGGCGGCTGAGTCACAGCTCGGTACCTTCTGCTTCGTCGGCGATTCGGGCGCGCGCTGCCCCTGTCGGGACGGCAAGGACGTTCTTTCTATCACTCGGGACCGACGCAGAACGGGCCGGTCCAGCCCCTGTTCCCAAGGGTGGACCGGCCCGTGACACCGCTGTGATCCGGCCAGTTGGCGGCGGGGCGGGCGGGACGGCTACACGTCTTCCGCCAGTTCCAGCCAGCGCATCTCCAACTCGTCGCGCTCGGAGATGAGTTCCCGGAGCTCTGCGTCGAGGGTGGCCACCTTGGCGAAGTCGGTGGCGTGGTCGGCGATCTGCGCGTGCAGGTGGGTCTCGCGGTCGGCGATCTTGTTGAGCTGCCGCTCGATCTTCTGGAGTTCCTTCTTCTGGGCGCGCGCGTCGCCCGCGGACTTCTCCTTGGCGGGCGCGGCGGCGGCCGGCGCGGGCGCCGGGGCGGCCGTCTCGACCATCCGGCGGCGGCGCTCCAGGTACTCGTCCAGGCCGCGCGGCAGCATCCGCAGCGTCTGGTCGCCGAGCAGGGCCATCACCGTGTCGGTGGTGCGCTCGATGAAGAAGCGGTCGTGGCTGATGACGATCATCGAGCCGGGCCAGCCGTCGAGGAGGTCCTCCAGCTGGGTGAGGGTCTCGATGTCGAGGTCGTTGGTGGGCTCGTCGAGGAAGAGCACGTTGGGCTCGTCCATGAGCAGGCGCAGGATCTGGAGCCGGCGGCGCTCACCGCCGGAGAGGTCGCCCACCGGCGTCCACTGCTTCTCCTTGGTGAAGCCGAACTGCTCGCACAGCTGGCCCGCCGTCATCTCGCGGCCCTTGCCGAGGTCCACCCGGTCGCGGACCCGCTGTACGGCCTCCAGCACGCGCAGCGACGGGTCGAGCTCGCCGACCTCCTGGGACAGGTAGGCCAGCTTGACCGTCTTGCCGACGGTGATGGTGCCGGCCGCCGGCTGGGACTCGCCCTGGGTGCGGGCGGCCTCGGCGAGGGCGCGCAGCAGGGAGGTCTTGCCCGCGCCGTTGACGCCGACCAGGCCGATGCGGTCGCCCGGGCCGAGCTGCCAGGTGAGGTGCTTGAGCAGGCTCTTCGGGCCGGCCTGGATGCTCACGTCCGCCAGCTCGAACACCGTCTTGCCCAGGCGGGAGTTGGCGAAGCGCATCAGCTCGGAGGTGTCGCGGGGCGGCGGCACGTCCGCGATCAGGGCGTTGGCGGCCTCGATGCGGAAGCGGGGCTTGGAGGTGCGGGCGGGGGCACCGCGGCGCAGCCAGGCCAGCTCCTTGCGGATGAGGTTCTGGCGCTTGGCCTCCTCGGTGGCGGCGATCCGCTCGCGCTCGGCGCGGGCGAACACGTAGTCGCTGTAGCCGCCCTCGTACTCGTGCACGTCGCCGCGCTGCACGTCCCACATGCGGGTGCAGACCTGGTCGAGGAACCAGCGGTCGTGCGTGACGCAGACCAGGGCCGAGCGGCGGACCTGGAGGTGGCCGGCCAGCCAGGAGATGCCCTCGACGTCGAGGTGGTTGGTGGGCTCGTCGAGGACGAGGAGGTCCTGCTCGGCGATGAGCAGCCGGGCGAGCGCGATCCGGCGGCGCTCGCCGCCGGAGAGCGGCCCGATGACGGTGTCGAGGCCCTTCTCGAAGCCGGGCAGGTCCAGGCCGCCGAAGAGGCCGGTGAGCACGTCGCGGATCTTGGCGTTGCCGGCCCACTCGTGGTCGGCCATGTCGCCGATGATCTCGTGGCGGATGGTGGCCGCGGGGTCGAGCGAGTCGTGCTGGGTCAGGATGCCGATGCGGGCGCCGCCGGTGTGGGTGACCCGGCCGGTGTCGGGCTCCTCCAGCCTGGCGAGCATGCGGATGAGGGTGGTCTTCCCGTCGCCGTTGCGGCCGACGACGCCGATGCGGTCGCCCTCCGAAACGCCGAGGGAGATGCCGTCGAGCAGGGTACGGGTGCCGTACACCTTGCTGACTGCCTCGACATTGACCAGATTGACGGCCATCAGACGCGCTCCAGGTTGGGGGTTTCGACCAGCCCCTCAGCCTAACCCTGCCCGGCCCGGGGGCTCCGCCTCCGGGGGCGGAGCCCCGGCGCCGTCGGGGGCTTCCCGTCAGAGGACGGTTGCGCCCGGGGCGGGGGAGGTCGCGGGGCGGGCCGCACGGCAGGTGCCGGAGGCGAGCAGCGCGGCGGCCACCTTGTCCGCGGACTCCGCATCGGCGGCGAGGAAGGCCGTGGTGGGCCCGGACCCGGAGACGAGCGCGGCCAGCGCTCCCGCCCCCAGCCCCGCCTCGAGCGTGGCCGCCAGCTGCGGCCGCAGGGAGAGGGCCGCCGGCTGGAGGTCGTTGGCGAGGGCCGCGCCCAGCGCCTGCGCGTCGCCCGCCGCGAGCGCCGCGAGGAGTTCCGCGGAGGCCTCCGGCGCCGGCACCTCGCGGCCCTCGGCCAGCCGGTCGAACTCGCGGAACACGGCCGGCGTGGACAGCCCGCCGTCGGCCATGGCGAACACCCAGTGGAAGGTCCCGCCGGTCTCCAGCGGGGTCAGCAGCTCGCCCCGCCCGGTCCCGAGCGCGGCCCCGCCGACCAGGCTGAACGGCACGTCGCTGCCCAGCTCGGCGCAGATCTCCAGCAGCTCCTCGCGGCTCGCACCGGTGCCCCACAGCGCGTCGCAGGCGAGCAGGGCGGCCGCTCCGTCCGCGCTGCCGCCCGCCATGCCCCCGGCGACGGGGATGTCCTTGGCGATGTGGAGGTGGACGGCCGGTTCGATGCCGTACCGGGCGGCGAGGAGTTCGGCGGCGCGCGCGGCCAGGTTGGTCCGGTCGAGCGGCACCTGCGCGGCGTCGGGGCCGCTGCACGTGATGCGCAGCTCCTCGGCGGGGGTGGCGGTCACCTCGTCGTGGAGGGAGACGGCGAGGAAGACGTTCGCGAGGTCGTGGAACCCGTCGGGCCGGGCGGCGCCCACCGCGAGCTGGACGTTGACCTTGGCGGGGACGCGGACGGTGACGCTCACAGGGCGGGCCTCTCGGCGGCGGGCTTGTGCTCGGCGATGCGGGCGAACTCCTCGACGGTCAGCGCCTCGCCGCGGGCCTGCGGGGAGATCCCGGCGGCCACGAGCGCGGCCTCGGCGCCGGCAGCGGAGCCGGCCCAGCCGGCGAGCGCCGCGCGCAGGGTCTTGCGGCGCTGGGCGAAGGCGGCGTCGACGACGGCGAAGACCTCGGCCTTGGTGGCGGTGGTCTTGACCGGCTCGGCGCGGCGGACCAGGGAGACCAGGCCGGAGTCCACGTTGGGGGCGGGCCAGAACACGTTGCGGCCGATGGCCCCGGCCCGCTTCACGTCCGCGTACCAGTTGGCCTTGACCGAGGGCACTCCGTAGACCTTGTTGCCGGGGCGGGCGGCGAGCCGGTCGGCGACCTCGGCCTGCACCATGACGAGGGTCCGCTCGATGGTCGGGAAGCGGTCGAGCATGTGCAGGAGCACGGGCACGGCCACGTTGTACGGGAGGTTGGCCACCAGGGCGGTCGGGGCCGGGCCCGGCAGCTCCTGGACGAGCATGGCGTCGGAGTGCACGAGCGCGAAGCGGTCCTTCTTCGCGGGCAGCCGGGCCTCGATGGTGGCGGGCAGCGCGGCGGCCAGGATGTCGTCGATCTCGACGGCGGTGACGTGGTCGGCGGCCTCCAGCAGCGCCAGGGTCAGGGAGCCGAGGCCGGGCCCGACCTCGACGACCACGTCCTCGGGCCGCACCTCGGCGGTGCGCACGATGCGGCGCACCGTGTTGGCGTCGATGACGAAGTTCTGGCCCTTCTGCTTCGTCGGGCGTACGCCGAGGGCGGCCGCCAGTTCTCGGATGTCGGCGGGGCCGAGAAGGGCGTCGGGGGCGTCGTGCTGCTCTGCGGTGCTCACCGGTAAAGCCTACGGCCGCAGTGCGGCCACGGACTCGCCCCCCGCTGCACGTACAGCTTCTTGGCCCGGTACGTCTGCTCGCTCGCGCTCGCGTCCTGCGCCCGGCCGCTGCCGCCGAGGCTGCGCCAGGTGCCCACGTCGAACTGGTAGAGGCCGCCGTACGTGCCGGAGGGGTCCACGGCGCCGGGGCGCCCGCCGGACTCGCACTGGGCGAGGGCGCCCCAGTCGAGGCCGTCGGCACCGGCGACGGAGGTGGGCAGCGGCCTGGTGCCGACCTTGACCACCTGGGTGACGGGGTCGCGGACGGTCTCCTCGGTGATGCGGCGGGGCTTCTGGCGTACGCCGTTGACGGTGCGCAGGGCGTACGTGACCCGGCGGGCGCCGGGCCGGCCGGCCCGCTCCACGACCTCGGTGCCGGCGAACAGCCCGGGGTCCTTGATGCGTTCGACGGCGTACGGGATCTGCTCCTCGCGGACCTCGCGGGTGCCGGTGATGCGCAGGACGGTGACGGTCTGGCCGTCGCGGGGGAAGGACTCGGGCGGCACGGAGGTGGTGTCCTGGCCGTGGAGGGTGATCCCGGCCTGTTCGAGGGCCTCGCGGATGGTGGCGGAGTTGGTGCGGATGGTCTGCTCGCGGCCGTCGGCCATGAAGGTGACGGTGCGCTCGGTGCGGACGCTGAGGGTCAGGCCCTCGCGGGAGATGGGGGCGGACCGGGAGGTGGAGAGGTACGCGCCCTCCGCCCGCACGCCGAGCTGGCGCAGGGCGCCGTCCACGGTGCGGGCGGTGGTCCACACCTGGCGGCGCTGGCCGTCGAGGGTGAGCATGACGGGCCGGCCGTAGCGGACGACGATCTCGTCGCCGTCCTCCAGGGCGGTGCCGGGGGCGGGGGCGATCAGGTCGTGGCTGCCGGTGCCGAGGCTCTCGGCGGCAAGGAGCTCGCCGACGTCGTCGGCGAAGGTGTGCAGGGTGCGGGGGGTGCCGTCCACGGTGAGGCGGACGGCCTTGTCACTGGCCACGAAGGCGGACGTGCCGCCGGCGAGGAAGGCCACGACGAGCGCCTGCGGCACGATCCGCCGCCAGTCCCCGCCCGCCGCCTTCCGCCGCCCCCGCCGCCCGGCCGCAACCCGCCCGCCCCCGCCCGGCGACTGCCGGCCCGGGCCGACCCCGACTGGCTCGGCGTCCGCAGCCGGATGGGCCTCCACCTGCGCGCCGTCCCAGCCTGCGGGGGCAAACTCCAGCCCGGACGGCCCGCCGTCCCAGCCCGCGGGAGTGAAATCCAGCCCCTCCGGCCTGCCGTCCCACCCGGCCGGGGCGAAATCCAGCCCCGCCGACCCGCCGTCCCACCCCGCCGGGGCGAAATCCAGCCCCGCCGACCCGCCGTCCCACCCCGCCGGGGCGAAATCCAGCCCCTCCGGCGCCTGAGGCGCGGGGTCCGGGGCGGGGCCCCGGGGAGGTCGGCTCGGGTCGGGCGGGGCGGCGGCCCGGCGGCGGCCCGTGCCCGGGAGGGCCGGGGACGGGGCGCCGGACTGGTTGGGGACGGCCGGCGGGGCGGCGCGACGCCGACCGGACGCCCGGTGACTGCCCTGCTTCTCGCTCACGACGGTGCTCCCTGCTCCGGCCGCCACCCGGCAGCCTGGTTTCGGGCAGGGGAGACTAGCGGAGCTTCCGTCACCCACCAAAGCCGGACGACTACCCAGCGTGTCGAACAGGCGGCCTTCAGCCGGGTCAGTAGTCGAACGCCCGGGCCGTGTTCGCCGCCAGCGCGGTCGCCATCGCGTCCTCGTCGATGCCGCGGGTGGCCGCCATCGCCCGGACCGTGATCGGAATGAGATACGGGGCGTTGGGCCGTCCGCGGTACGGCGCCGGGGTCAGGTAGGGCGCGTCCGTCTCGACCAGGACGAGTTCCAGCGGGGCCACCGCGAGCGCGTCGCGCAGGCCCTGCGCGTTCTTGAAGGTGACGGTCCCCGCGAAGGACATGTAGTAGCCCGCGGCCGCGCATTCCCGGGCCATGTCGGCGTCGCCGGAGTAGCAGTGGAACACGGTCCGCTCGGGCGCGCCCTCCTCGCGCAGGATGCGCAGCACGTCCGCGTGCGCGTCGCGGTCGTGGATGACGAGCGCCTTGCCCTGCCGCTTGGCGATCTCGATGTGGGCGCGGAAGGAGAGCTCCTGGGCGGCGATGCCCTCGGCACCGGTGCGGAAGTAGTCGAGCCCGGTCTCGCCGACGGCCTTGACGTGCGGGAGGGCGGCGAGCCGCTCGATCTCGCCGAGGGCCTCGTCCAGCGCGGCCTGTCCGCCGGGCACCCGCGCCCCGTGCCGGGACCGTCCGCCCCCGGCCCCAGGGGTCTGGGAGGTGCCCCATGGGTCCCCGTGCACGATCCGCGGCGCCTCGTTCGGGTGCAGCGCGACCGCCGCGTGGACGTTCTCGTACTGCGCGGCCGTCTCGGCGGCCCAGAGCGAGCCCTTCACGTCACAGCCCACCTGGACGACGGTGGCGACACCCACCGAGGCGGCCTTGCGCAGGCCCTCCTCGACGGTGCCGCCCTGCATGTCCAGGTGGGTGTGGGAATCGGCCACCGCCACCCGCAGGGGCTCGGGCAGCGGCGGCGGGGCGTCCTTGGAAGCGCTCATGGATCCGATCTTATGAGGACCGGCGGGACCCGGTCCCCCGGGTTTCCGCGGCCCCGCCGACGCCGGACCGGCGCCCGCTCAGCGCCCGCTCAGCCGCCTCCGCAGCCGGGCGAACAGCCCCTCGCGCGGCGCCTGGGCCACGGACACCGGCCCGGGCGCATCGTGCGCGGGCCCGGCGGCAGCGGCGTGCTTCGGCGTCCGGTGCCGGCGCTCGCGGTCGTCGCCGGTGGAGGGCACCGGCCCCGCTATGCCCGGGGCGATCCGGTGGTGGAACAGCTGGTCCACCACGCCGAGCACCGAGGAGACCTGGCCCTCCCGCATGATCCGCACCACGTGCCCGCCGCAGTTGTGGCAGGTCGGGTTGGACAGCGGCGAGGGCACCCGTTCGCCCTTGACCGTGTAGACGATGAACGGCTGGCCCTTGCCGTCGACGTGGTGCTCGATCTCGTACGACTGCTCCCAGCCGTAGCCGCACTTCATGCACGCAAAGGCGTAGGCCTCGCGCACCGTGCGCACACCATCGAGCGGGGCGGCCGGCGCGGGGACGGGGGTGTCTGCGATCTCACTCATGCCAGCTCCTTCGGTCCGCTGGTGTCATTGCCAGTGGACGCCTGTTCCGGCGGGAGCGCATCAGGCCCTGTCGAGTATTGAGCCGCCTTTGGACAGTTCATGCCCAAAGCGCCCGGTGCGCGGCCTAATCTTTGCTCTTCAGATTAGCTCTTTACCGACCTATGGCACCTTTTGCTCCGCGTTCTTTGCCGCCACCACGGCGTCGAAGACCTCGCGCTTGGGTAGGCCTGCTTCCGCAGCCACGGCCGCGATGGCCTCCTTGCGGCGCTCCCCGGCCTCCTCGCGCACCCGTACCCGGCGCACCAGTTCCGACGCGTCCAGCTCCTCCGGTGCGGCCTCGGGGGCTCCCTCGACGACCACCGTGATCTCGCCGCGCACGCCCTCGGCGGCCCAGGCCGCCAGCTCGCCGAGCCCGCCCCGCTTGACCTCCTCGTACGTCTTGGTCAGCTCGCGGCAGACCGCGGCCCGCCGGTCGGGGCCGAAGACCTCGGCCATGGCGGCCAGGGTGTCGTCGAGCCGGTGCGGTGCCTCGAAGTAGACGAGGGTGCGCCGCTCGCCGGCGACCTCGCGGAGCCGGCCGAGCCGCTCCCCGGCCTTGCGCGGCAGGAAGCCCTCGAAGCAGAACCGGTCCACGGGCAGCCCGGACAGGGCCAGCGCGGTCAGCACGGCCGAGGGCCCGGGCACGGCGGTGACCTTGATGTCCCTCTCGACCGCGGCGGCCACCAGCCGGTAGCCCGGATCGGAGACGGACGGCATGCCGGCGTCGGTGACCAGCAGCACCCGCTGCCCGTTCTCCAGGGCCTCGACCAGTTCGGGCGTGCGGGCGGACTCGTTGCCCTCGAAGTACGAGACGACCCGGCCCGAGGTGTGGATGCCCAGCGCCCGGGTCAGGCCGCGCAGCCGCCGGGTGTCCTCGGCGGCGACGACGTCGGCGGTCTCCAGTTCGGCGGCCAGCCGGGGCGGCGCGTCGGAGATCTCGCCGATGGGCGTCCCGGCCAGGACGAGCACGCCCGCGGAGGCCGCGGCGGGGACGGGGGAAGGCTGCTGATCTGTCACCCGTCCATCCTCGCAGCCCCGATCACCTGTCTCCCACAGATGCGTTCCCTACGATGACCCGGTGACCAGTACCGCGACTCCCCCGACCGGCCCCGCCGGTGCTCCGCCCGGCGCTCCGGGCGCCGGCGAGCCGTCCTCGTGGCAGGAGCGGCTGCGCCGCTTCGGCTACACCCCGTCCGCCGCGGGCCGCGCCGACCTGCGCGATCGCCTGGTGCCTCCGTACGCGAAGCCCTCGGCACACCTGTGGCGGGCGATCGGGGCCTCCCCGGACGCGGCCGGCCCGCTGCTGCGGGTGCTGGCCTGGGCGGGTCCGCTGCTGATCGCGCTGGTCGCGGGCGTGCTGCGGTTCGTGAACCTGGGCAGCCCGAAGGCGGTGATATTCGACGAGACGTACTACGCCAAGGACGCCTGGGCCACCATCAAGCAGGGCTACGAGGCGAGCTGGCCCAAGGACATCGACAAGTCGATCATCGCCAATCCGGACGGGGTCGCCCTCCCGGTGGACCCGGGTTACGTGGTGCACCCGCCGGTCGGCAAGTGGGTCATCGGCCTCGGCGAGTGGATGTTCGGCTTCACCCCCTTCGGCTGGCGGTTCATGACCGCCCTGCTGGGCACCCTGTCGGTGCTGATGCTGTGCCGGATCGGCCGCCGCCTGTTCCGCTCGACCTTCCTGGGCTGTCTGGCGGGCGCACTGCTGGCGGTGGACGGCCTGCACCTGGTCATGAGCCGGACCGCGCTGCTCGACCTGGTCCTGATGTTCTTCGTGCTCGCGGCCTTCGGGGCGCTGCTGATCGACCGGGACCGCGCGCGGGCGCGGCTGGCGGCGGCCCTCCCGGTCGACTCCGACGGAAGGTTGCGGCCGGACGCGCGGATCGCGGAGAACCTGGGCCTGGGGTGGCGGCCGTGGCGGCTGGTGGCCGGGGTCTGCCTGGGCCTGGCCTTCGGCACGAAGTGGAACGGCCTGGTGGTCCTGGCCTTCTTCGGGGTGCTGACGGTGCTCTGGGACGCGTCGGCCCGGCGGGTGGCCGGGTCGGGGTCGCCGTACGGCTGGACGTTCGTACGCGACGCCGTGTACGCCTTCCTCTCCACCGTGCCGGTCGCGATCGGCGTGTACCTGGCCTCGTGGACGGGCTGGATCCTGAGCCCGGACAACGGCAAGGGCGGCTACTTCCGGGACTGGTCGGCCCAGCAGGGCGGGGTGTCCTGGCTGCCGGACTGGCTGACCAGCCTGTGGCACTACGAGACCGAGGTCTACCGGTTCCACGTGGGCCTGACCTCCGGCCACACGTACGAGTCGAACCCGTGGAGCTGGCTGGTCCTGGGCCGTCCCGTCTCCTACTTCTACGAGTCCCCGGCCCCGGGCACGGACGGCTGCCCGGCGACGGAATCGGCCAAGTGCGCGCGCGAGGTGCTCGCCCTCGGCACCCCGTTGCTGTGGTGGGCGGGCTGCTTCGCCGTGCTGTACGTGCTGTGGCGCTGGGTGTTCCGCCGCGACTGGCGGGCGGGCGCGGTGGTGTGCGCCCTGGCCGCCGGCTACCTGCCCTGGTTCAACTACCAGGAGCGCACGATCTTCTACTTCTACGCGGTCGTGTTCGTCCCGTACCTGTGCCTGGCGGTGGCCATGATGATCGGCGCCCTGCTGGGCCCGGCGGGTTCCTCGGAACGCCGCCGCGCGGTGGGGGCGATCGGGGCCGGCGTCCTGGTCCTGCTGATCGTCTGGAACTTCATCTACTTCTATCCGATCTACACGGGCGGCACCCTCCCCATGGAGTCCTGGCGCAACCGGATGTGGCTGGACACCTGGATCTAGCTGCCGAGCAGCGAAGGGCGCACCTGAAGCGCAATTAATAGGACTTTCGCGCGCACTCAAGATGATCATTGGCATTTTTGTCACGTAAGCGCCACAGGTCCTTGATTTCCCAGCGACGCACGGTCGCCGACCGCTAGAACCACGACTGTGAGCACATCGACAACCGACAAGGTCAGCGCCGGCGCTCAGGTGGCAGCGGCCTTGTTCGCCGCAGCCACCTTGTTGGCGAACGTCTACGGGGACATCCCCGCCTGGCTCGGAACGGCGGCCGCTCTGGTCTTGGGCGGAGCAACCGTCTTCTTCACTTGGGTGTGGGTCGACCCGACGACGCACCCGACGCGGGCACGCGTGTTGCTGGCCGTGACCGTGGGCGCGATATTCGCCGCCGTTGCCATCTTGGTGTGGCCGGGCGTTTGGCCCACCGAGACGGGCAACGCTTCAAGGAATTCCGCCGGCAGTGCCGACGACCCGAAGGCGCCGGCAGGACAAATCAAAGTCACCAAAATCGGAGGGCAACCTGTCAGCCCCGGCGCCGCGGTCGAGATCGACAGCTGCATCACGGTTTCGGGAACCGGGAAGATCCCGAGCGGATACGGACTCTGGGTGACCAACACCTACGATGCCGATGGCGCACCCGGCATGAACGGACTCTCCAATCTTCAACGAGCGCTGCAGGTCACGGGGGAGACGGCTTGGCAGACCGGCACCTTCGGGGTGGGGGCGGACAAGCGCGATGACGGCAAGCGCTTTTGGATCTACGTGTTCCTGCTCCCCGCCTCTGCCGACAGCGCGCTGTCGAACCTCAATGCGGGGCCTGCACCGGGGCTCAAGGGACCTGTGGAGGGCGCGACGGAGGTGGGTCGGTACGCAGTCGAGCGCAACGCGAACCTCACCTGTGGAGGGCAGAAGAAGCAGACCTGAGCTGCGGCTCCACGCACCATGTGGCTGGACACCTGGATCCAGCGCGGCCGGCAGAGGTGCGTTTTCGGCCATTGCGGGTCTTCTGAGTAGGGGTACTCAGGACACCCGCCCCGGGGTTCCCTACTTTGAGCGTGTTCAAAACAGGGGGAGGGACTGCGGTGCGAGGTGTGGCGAAGGGGGCCGTCGTCGGCGGGGTGTTCCTCGCGATGGCCGGCGGGGCCGGGTTCGGGCTGTACAGCGTCTGGGACGAGCCCCTCGGGACGGCCCGGGTCACGGCCCGGAAGGAGTCGGGGCCGCCGGACGCGGAGGAGACCCGGCGCACCGCCGGGGCCTTCCTGGCCGCGTGGGCGGCCGGGGACGCGCCCGCGGCCGCGCGCCTGACCAACCATCCGGCGGCCGCCCGGGAGGCCGTCGCGGACTACGCGGAGGCGGCCCGCATCACCGGGGCCGTGATCACCCCGGGGAAGCCCGCGGGCACCCGGGTGCCGTTCACGGTGCGGGCGCAGGTCTCGTACGAGGGCCGGACCAAGCCGCTCGGCTACGCCTCCTCGCTGACCGTGGTGCGCGGGGTGACCACGGGGGAGCCGCTGGTGGACTGGCAGCCGGCGGTGCTGCACCCGCAGCTGCGCAAGGGCGAGGAACTGCGGGCGGGCAGCCCCGCCACCCCGCCGGTGGAGGCGGTGGACCGGCACGGGAAGGTGCTCACCGCGCAGGAGTTCCCCTCGCTGCGCCGGGTGCTGGACGCCCTGCGCGAGCGGTACGGGGCGAAGGCGGGCGGCCGGGGCGGGGCGGAGCTGTGGATCGAGCCGGCCGCCCCGGACGCGCCGAGGCGGACCCTGCTGACGCTGGACGCGGGCCGGCCGGGCCGGATCCGGACCCGGCTGGACGCCGGGGTGCAGGCGGCCGCGGAGCGGGCGGTCGCCCGGCACGAGAACGCCTCGGTGGTGGCCCTGCAGCCCAGTACGGGCGATGTGCTCGCGGTGGCCAACCACCGGGCGGACGGGTTCGACGCGGCGCTGCTCGGCACCACCCCGTCCGGCTCCACCCTGAAGATCGTGACGGCGGCGATGCTGCTGGACCGGGGTCTGGTGGCCGCCGACCGGCCGGCCCCCTGCCCGGAGACGGTGAGCTGGTACGGCAGGTCCTTCCGCAACCAGGGCGGCTTCTCGCTGCCCGCGTCGGCGACGTTCGCGGCCTCGTTCGCGCGCTCCTGCAACACGGCCTTCATCAAGCAGATCAAGCGGGTGGACGACGAGGGGGCGCTTTCCCGGGAGGCCCGCGAGGTGTTCGGACTCGGCCTGGACTGGCAGACCGGGGTGCCCACCTTCGACGGCGACGTGCCGGAGGCCGAGGGGGCCGAGGCGGCCGCCGCGTACATCGGCCAGGGCCGGGTCCGGATGAATCCGCTCACGGTCGCCTCGGTCCTGGCCACCGCCCGGGCGGGCGTGTTCCGCCAGCCGCTGCTGGTGCCGGCCGGACTGGACGGCCGCCCGGTGGCCTCCGCCCCGCGGTCGATGAAGCCCCAGGTGGCGGCTCAGCTGCGGCAGATGCTGCACCGGACGGCGGTGAGCGGGACGGCGGCCGGGGTGATGGCCGGGGTGCCGGAGCCGAAGGGTGCGAAGACCGGCTCGGCGGAGGTGGACGGGGCCGTGAACCCCGACAGCTGGTTCACCGGCTACAGCGGGGACCTGGCCGCGGCCGCGTTCGTCGCGGGCGGCGGGCACGGCGCCGAGGCGGCCGGGCCGGTGGTGGCCGCGGTCCTGAAGGCCGGCTGAGGCGGACGGCGGGCCGGCCCCGGGGGCGGGGCCGGCCGGCGGCGTCAGGCGGGGACCGACGCGAGGGCGCGGATCAGGGCCTGGGCGCGGGGGTCGGCGGTGACGGACTTGGCCAGGGCATTGGTGACGTAGCCGAAGGCGAGGCCCGAGTCGGGGTCGGCGAAGCCGAGGGAGCCGCCGCGGCCGGGGTGCCCGTACGAGGCGGGGGAGAGCAGCGGGGAGGCCGGGCCGTGCAGCATGAAGCCGGGGCCGAAGCGGGTGTTGACCACGAGCACCCGGTCGGGGCCGGCCGATTCCTCTGCGGCGGCGAGGGCGGTGGTGGCCGGGGCGAAGAGCCGGCGTCCGCCTTCGACCTCGCCGAAGGTGGCGGCGTAGAAGCGGGCGAGGGCTCGGGCGGTGGCGATGCCGTTGGAGGCGGGGAGTTCGGCGGCCCGGTAGCCGGGTTCGTTCTCGTCGGGCAGCGGGTCGATCGCGGCGAAGGCCCGCCGGGTGAGGGAGGCGGGATCGTCGTAGGCGGCGGTGACGTTGCGCCGGGGCCGGGTCTTGAGGGCGCCCGCGGCGGCCGGGGGCGGGGTGACGGAGGCGACCCGGCCGACCTGCCGGGCCCGGTCGGCGGGCAGCCCCACCCACAGGTCGAGGCCGAGCGGGCCGGTGACCTCGTCGGCGAGCCAGCGGCCGAGGGAGCGGCCGGTGACCCGCAGGACCAGCTCGCCGAGCAGCCAGCTGTAGGTCTGGGCGTGGTAGCCGTGGTCCGTGCCGGGCTCCCAGTGGGCCTGCTGGGCGGCCACGGCCTGCGGTCCGGTCCGGCCGTCGGCGGCCTCGGCGGGGGTCAGGCCGGTGTCGAGCGCGGGCACCCCGGCCCGGTGGGACAGCAGGTGGCGGACCAGCGCGCGGTCCTTGCCGCCGGCCTTGAACTCCGGCCAGTACGCGCCGACGGGCGCGTCCAGGTCGAGCAGTCCGCGCTCGTGCAGGAGCAGGGGCACGGCGGCCGCCACGCCCTTGGTGGCGGAGCGCACTATCTGGGCGGTGTCCTCGGCCCAGGGGGCGGCGTCCTCGCCCGCGTCGGCGTCGCGGACCCCGCCCCACAGGTCGACGACCTTGCGGCCGTCCCGGTAGACGGCGACGGCCGCCCCCCGGTCGCCGCGCTCGGCGAAGTTGCGGACGAAGGCGTCCCTGACCGGCTCGTATCCGGCCGCCACGCTGCCCTGGACGTCCACGTCGTGCTCCTCGGAGTACTGCTGCGGCGCCCCTGCGGCGCCGTCCCACATGGTGCAACGTGGAGCGAACCGCCGTGCTTCCGGGGTGGTGCGAGGTCTCCGGCCCGTGCTCTCAGGAGGCCGGGACCGTCCGCGGGTCGAAGCCGAAGGGCAGCTCCAGCCGGTGGGCGCGCATCTGCTCCTCGTCGCACAGGAGCTCGCGGGTCGGCCCGTCGGCGGCGATGACCCCCTCGCTCAGCACGACGGAGCGGGGGCACAGCTCCAGCGCGTACGGCAGGTCGTGGGTGACCATCAGCACGGTCACGTCCAGCGAGCGCAGGATGTCGGCCAGCTCGCGCCGGGAGGCCGGGTCGAGGTTGGAGGAGGGCTCGTCGAGGACGAGGATCTCCGGCTCCATCGCGAGGACGGTCGCGACGGCCACCCGGCGGCGCTGCCCGAAGGACAGGTGGTGCGGGGGCCGGTCGGCGAAGGCGGCCATGCCGACCCGCTCCAGCGCGGTGCGCACCCGCGCCTCCAGCTCGGCCCCGCGCAGGCCCGCGGCGGCCGGTCCGAAGGCGACGTCCTCGCGCACGGTGGGCATGAAGAGCTGGTCGTCGGGGTCCTGGAAGACGATGCCGACCCGGCGCCGGATCTCGGCGAGGTTGCGCTTCTCGACGGGCAGGCCGGCGACGCGTACGGTGCCCACGCCGCCGCCGAGGATGCCGTTCAGGTGCAGGACGAGGGTGGTCTTCCCGGCGCCGTTGGGGCCGAGCAGGGCGACCCGCTCGCCGCGGCCGACGGTCAGGTCCACCCCGAAGAGGGCCTGGTGGCCGTCGGGGTAGGCGAAGGCGAGCCCGGTCACGTCGAGCGAGGGCGGCGGGGGCGTGGTGGTCACAGGGTCCATCCCGAAAGGCAGACGGCCAGGGCGGCCGCGGGCAGGGCTGCCGCGTACGCCCACTGGGCGCGCGAGGCGGTCACTTCGTCGATCACCGGCATGGTCCCGGTGTAGCCGCGGCTGACCATGGCCAGGTGGACCCGCTCGCCGCGTTCGTACGAGCGGATGAAGAGGGCGCCCGCGGTCTTGGCCAGGACTCCCCAGTGCCGGACGCCGCGCGCTTCGAAGCCGCGGGAGCGGCGGGCCACGGACATCCGGCGCATCTCGTCGGTGATCACGTCCCCGTAGCGGATCATGAACGAGGCGATCTGGACCAGCTGGGCGGGCAGCCGCAGCCGCTGGAGGCCCAGGAGCAGTTCGCGCAGCTCGGTGGTGCCGGCGAGGAGCACGGAGGCGGCGACCCCGAGGGTGCCCTTGGCCAGGACGTTCCAGGCGCCCCACAGGCCGGAGACGCTGAGGGAGAGCCCGAGGACCTCGGTCCGCTCGCCCTGGGCGACGAAGGGCATGAGCACGGCGAAGGCCACGAACGGGATCTCGATCAGCAGCCGGCGCAGGACGAACCCGGCCGGGATCCGGGCGGCCGCGGCCACGCCCGCGAGCAGCAGGGCGTAGAGCCCGAAGGCCCACATCGCCTCGCGGGGGGTGGAGACGACGACCACCACGAAGGCGAAGACCGCGGCGAGCTTGCAGTGCGGGGGCAGGGCGTGGACGGGCGAGTGCCCGTGCCGGTAGAGCCGGTGTGCGTGGCCGGCGCCCATGTCAGGCGGCTCCGCCCGCGGTGCCGGCCGGGGCGGCGGCGGGCGCGGCCGGCTCGGTGCCGCCCGAGCGGCGGCGCAGGACCCAGAAGACCCCGGTGCCGGCGACGACGGTCGCGCCGACCCCGATGACCCCGGCGAGGCCGCCGGAGAGGCGGGCGTCGGTGATGTCCTTGACCCCGTAGTCGGCGAGCGGGGAGTCCTTGGCCGCGTGCTCCTCCACCTTGGCGTCGATGCCCTTGTCGGCGGCGACCTTCTCCAGGCCGTCGGGGCTGGCGGAGGCATAGAAGGAGACGAACCCGGCCAGGACGAGGGCGGTGAGCAGGCCGGTGGCCCAGACCTTGCGGGTGGAGCGGGCGGCGGCCGGGGCCGGGGCGGCGGCGGGGGCGTCGACGAGCTCGCCGGCCACGCGGAGCTTGAGCGGGGCGGTCAGTCCGCGGGCCCCGTACACCAGGTCGGGGCGGACGGCGATCACGGCGCCGACGGTGGCGGCGGTGATGGCGGCCTCGCCGAGGCCGATGAGGGTGTGGACGCCGACCATGGCGGTGAGGACCTTGCCGACGGGCACGTCGGTGGTCCCCCCGATGGCGTACAGGCCGGTGAACGCGGTGGCGGCGGCCGGTACGGAGACCAGCGCGCCCGCGAAGGAGGCGACGGTCACCGAGCGGCGGGTGCGGGGCAGCACCGCGACCAGGCCGCGGAAGACGGCGTAGGCGGTCAGGACGGTGACCACGCCCATGACGGTGATGTTGACGCCGAGGGCGGTGAGCCCGCCGTCGGCGAAGAGGATCCCCTGCATCAGCAGGACCACGGAGACGCAGAGCACTCCGGTGTACGGGCCGACGAGTATCGCGGCGAGGGCCCCGCCGAGGAGGTGTCCGCTGGTGCCCGCCGCGACCGGGAAGTTGAGCATCTGCACGGCGAAGATGAAGGCGGCGACCAGGCCGGCGAGCGGCGCGGTGCGGTCGGAGCCGGCCAGGCCGGTCCCGGTGCCGGCGAGTTCGCGGCGGGCGCCGCGCAGGCTGAGGGCGACGGCGCCGGCGGCGACGGCTCCGGCGGCGACGGAGACGGGCGTGTTGATGAATCCGTCGGGCACATGCATGGGGAGGGCTCCGCTTCCTGCGGTCTTGGGCGGTCCCGGCGGCGTGCGGCGGGACCCCTGACGGGACCGTTAACCGCTCAAGAATAGTGCTCACCTGCAAATGACATGCAAGAGCGTCCACATCACGAAAAGGCGGAGGTCAAATCTCCGTACATATGGGACATTGGTCGGTAAAGACGTTCAAAACAGAGGAGCGGGCCGTGACTTCTGCGTCGATCGAAGAACGCGTGCGCGCACGGGTGATCACCGACGACCCGCTCCACCGCGCGGTACCGGTCGCCCTCCGCTTCGCCGCAGCCGAGCCCCTGGCCGTGCGGATCGTCTTCCCCCCGGGCCTCTCCCCGGAGGGCACCGAGAACGAATGGGTCTTCGCCCTGACCCTCCTGGAGACCGGGATCCAGTCGCCGACCGGCAGCGGGGACGTGCGGGTCTGGCCCGCCGGACGGGTGCAGACCGTGGTCGAACTTCACTCGCCCGAGGGAGTCGCCGTCCTCCAGTTCGACAGCGCGGCACTGCGGCGCTTCCTGCGCCGTACGTACGCGGAAGCCCGCCCGCACCCCGAGGGGGGTACGGGCGGGCCGGTTCCCGCGAAGGGGATGGAGGTCAGGCGCTGACCAGCTGGCGGTCGGCGTCGGGGTCGTCCTGACCGCCCTTGCCGCCGCGGCCGCCCTCGGCGCCTTCGAGGTGCTTGCGCAGCCCCTCGCCCTCGACGTCCACATTCGGCAGGAGCTTGTCCAGCCAGCGCGGCAGCCACCAGGCCCGGTGGCCGAGCAGCGCCAGCACCGCGGGCACGATCGCCATGCGGACCACGAAGGCGTCGAAGAAGACGGCGATCGCGAGGCCGAAGCCGATCATCTTGACCATCTGCTCACTGGAGCCGATGAACCCGGAGAACACCGCGATCATGATGACCGCCGCGGCCGTGACCACCCGGGCGCCGTGCTGGAAGCCCGTGACGATCGCCTGGCCGGGGCGCTCCCCGTGGACGTACGCCTCGCGCATCCGGGTGACGAGGAAGACCTCGTAGTCCATCGCCAGGCCGAAGACCACGCCCACCATGAAGATCGGCATCATGCTCATGATCGGACCGGTCTGCTCCACGCCGAAGACCGAGCCCAGCCAGCCCCACTGGAAGACCGCGACGACGGCGCCGAGGGCGGCGACCACCGAGAGGAGGAAGCCGAGGGCCGCCTTCAGCGGGACCAGCACCGAGCGGAAGACGAGCATCAGCAGCAGGAAGGCGAGGCCGACGACGAGCGCCAGGTAGGGCAGCAGCGCGTCGTTCATCTTCTGCGAGAAGTCGATGTTCATCGCGGTCTGGCCGGTGACCAGCACCTGGGCGCCGGTCTCCTTCTTGATGCCGGGGCCCGCGTCGCGGATCTCGTGGACCAGCGCCTCGGTCTTCTCCGAGGACGGCCGGTCCTTGGGGATCACGGTGACGGTGGAGGTGTCGCCCGCCTTGTTCGGCATGCCGGGGACCACCGCCGCGACCCCGTCGAGGCCCTTCACGGTGTCGGTGACCTTCTTGACCGCCTGGTCGAGGTCCTTGGCGTCCTTGCCGTCGACGATCATCAGCAGCGGGCCGTTGAAGCCCGGGCCGAACCCGTCCGAGAGCAGGTCGTACGCCCTGCGCTGGGTGGTGGACACCGGCTGGGAGCCCTCGTCCGGCAGGCCCATCTCCAGCTTGGAGACCGGGACCGCCATCGCGCCGAGGCCGATGACTCCGACCAGCAGGACCACCAGCGGGCGGCGCAGCACGAAGCGGGCCCAGCGGGTGCCGCCGTTGGGCTTGTCGGCCGCACCGGCCGGCTTGCCCTTGCCGAAGAGGCGGGACTTGGTGCCGGCGGGCAGGACCCGCTTGCCGGCGAAGCCGATCATCGCCGGGACCAGGGTCAGCGCCACGAGCACGGCGATGACCACGGTGCCCGCGGCCGCGAAGCCCATCTTGCTGAGCATCGGGATGTTGACGACGGCCAGGCCCACCAGGGCGATGACCACGGTCAGACCGGCGAACACCACGGCGGAACCGGCAGTTCCGACGGCCCGGCCCGCGGCCTCGTCGCGCTCCCGGCCCTCGGCCAGCTCGGCCCGGTAGCGGGAGACGATGAAGAGCGCGTAGTCGATGCCGACCGCGAGGCCGATCATCATCGCGAGGGTGGAGGTGGTGGAGCCGAGGTCCAGGACGTTGGCCAGCGCGGTGATCGAGGAGATGCCGATGCCCACGCCGATCAGCGCGGTCAGCAGCGGCAGGCCCGCGGCCACCAGCGAGCCGAAGGTGATGACGAGGACGATCGCCGCGATCAGCACGCCGATGATCTCGCCGGAGCCCTGCTCCGGCATGGTCATCAGGGCGTCGCCGCCGATCTCGACGGTCAGCCCCGCCTTCCGGGCCTTCTCGCCGGAGTCCTTGAGGGCCTCGCGCGTCTCCTCCCGCAGCTCCATCGAGCTGACCTTGTACGAGACGGAGGCGTAGGCGGTGTCGCCGTCCTGGCTGATCGCCTTGCCCTGGTAGGGGTCGACGACGTTGGCCACCTGGTCCGAGCCGCCGCGCAGGTCGGCGACGGTCTTCTCGACCTCGGCCTTGACGGCGGGGTCGGTGACCTTCTTGCCCGCCGGCGCCTTGAACACGACGCGGGCGGTGGCGCCGTCGGCACGCTGGCCGGGGAAGCGCGCTTCCATCAGGTCGAAGGCCCGCTGGGCCTCCGTGCCGGGTATCGAGAAGGAGCCGGACTTGGGCGTGCCTGCGGATGACGCGCCGACACCGGCGAGCACCAGCAGGGCCACCCATACGAGGGCGACGAGGCGGCGGCGCCGGAAGGCACCCCTGCCGAGTCGGTAGAGGAACGTAGCCACGGGGTCGTACTCCCGTTCAGGTCGTGGGTGAAATCAGGGCGTGCGGAAGCCGGCCCGACGACGAGAGCGGCGCTGTCAGGTGGTCCTGCGGGGAGTTCGTGCTGCACGGATGCGAGCTCGGTGCAGGTGTGGAGCTTCGGGTGGAGCGTCGTGCAGGTGGAGCTTCGGTGCAGGTGGAGCTTCGGTGCAGCTGGGGAGGGTCAGATTCCGAGGGCGGGGAAGACCACGGAATCGATGAAGTCCGCCAGGAAGGCCCGGTCGACCGGCCGGTCCTCGATCAGCGGGAGGGAGATGAACGTCCCGATGAGCACGTGCGGCACGAAGCGCAGGGCCGGACAGTCCGGGGCCACCTCGCCCCGGTCCACGGCCCGCTGGAGCATCGCCTGGAGACCGGTGATCTCCGGGTCGACCAGCAGGTCCCTGAGCGCCCGGTGGAGTTCCGGGCTCCCGTGCACGGCGTGGGTCAGACCCCGCATGAGCGCGGTGTCCTTCGCCATCTGCGCGTCGTCGGAGAGGTCGATCATCCGCGCGAAGTCCCCGCGGAGGCTGCCCGTGTCGATCTCCCGCAGGGAGATCGGCTGGGTGCACCTCAGGGCCCTCGCGACCAGCTCGGGCTTGCTCCCCCACTGGCGGTAGAGGGTGGCCTTGCTGGACTTCGTACGGGCGGCGACCGCATCCATCGTCAGCGCCTCGTAGCCGACCTCGCGGAGGAGTTCGAGGACCGCCTCGTGCAGCTCGGCCTCGCGCTCCGGGGTGATCCGGCTGCGCCGGTGCGCGACCGCTTCGGCCATCTCCGGGACTCCCATCCGAACGAAACCGTTTCGTACCGATGAGACCATACCGCGGGAGGGCCGCGAAACGAAACCGTTTCGTTTCGACTTTGGCAGCTGGGGCGGGTGACCTGGATCACCTGTACGAGTTGCCGGGCCCCCCTGGCGCGGAAAGCATTGGGGGGTGAGTCACGACGTCGCGTACCTCCGGTTTCCGCACCTGCACGAAGACCTGCTGTGTTTCGCCGCCGAAGACGACCTGTGGGTGGCTCCGCTCGTTCCCGCGGGCGTGACCCCCGGCCGGGCCTGGCGCATCACCGTCGACCGCACCCGGGTCGGCCACCCGCGCTTCTCGCCCGACGGCAGCCACATCGCCTTCACGACCTGGCGCAGCCTCGACCCCGAGATCCACCTCGCACCCGTGGACGGCGGACCCGCCCGCCGGCTCAGCTACTGGGGGTCCACCGACACCCGGGTCTGCGGCTGGACCCCGCCCGCCGAGGACGGCCGCAGCGACATCCTGGCCGTGTCCTCGCACGGCCAGCCCTTCTCGTACTACTCCTGGGCCTACAGCCTGCCCACCGACGGCAGCCCCGGCGGCCGGCTGCCCTGGGGCCCGGTCAGCGACATCGCCGTCCACGACCAGGACGGCGAGCGGCGGACCCTGCTGCTGACCGGCAAGCCCCCGCACGAGCCCGCCGCGTGGAAGCGCTACCGCGGCGGGGCCACCGGCCGGCTGTGGCTGCACGGGGAACGGCTGCTGCCCGATCTGGACGGCCACCTGGACGCGCCGATGTTCGTCGGCGGCCGGATCGCCTTCCTCTCGGACCACGAGGGCATCGGGAACCTGTACTCCTGCCTCCCGGACGGCACCGGTCTGCGGCGCCACACCGACCACGACGAGTTCTACGCCCGGCACGCCTCCAGCGACGGCACCCGCGTGGTGTACCAGTGCGCGGGGGAGGTCTGGCTCGTGGACTCGCTCGACGCCGATGCCGTACCGCGCCGGCTGGAGGTCCGGCTCGGCGGCCCGCGCGCCGGCCGCCGGACCTACTCGGTGCCCGCGGCCAGCCACGTGGACGGGCTGTCGGTGGACGCCACCGGGCGGGCCAGCGCGGTCACCGTGCGCGGCAGCCTGTACTGGCTGACCCACCGGGACGGACCGGCCCGGGCCATCGCGGACACCCCGGGCGTGCGGGTGCGGATGCCCGAGATGCTCGGCAGCGGGGGCCAGGTCGCGTACGTGACGGACGCGGAGGGCGAGGACGCGATCGAGATCGCCTACCTGCCCCGCGCGAGCGGGGACCGGGCGCCCCGGCGGCTGGCGTCCGGGCAGCTGGGCCGGGTCCTGGAGATGGTCTCCGACCCCGACGGCGAACGGCTCGCGATCGCCTCGCACGACGGCCGGCTGCTCCTCGTGGACGCGACGGAGGAGATCGACGCGGACGAGCTCGGCGGGCTCGGGGCACCGGAGGCCGGGGCCGGGGAAGCCGCGGAATCCGCCGGGGCCGGGGCCGGGGCCGGGGAATCCGGCGAGCACACGGGGACCGGAGGATCCGCGGGGACCGGGGAGCCCGGCGACCCCGAGGGCCCCGAGGGCCCCGAGGGCTCCGGCACCACGCCCGAAGCCGCCTCCGGCCACGGGGACGACCGGGTCACCGAGCTGATCCGGTCCACCAACGGCCCCGTCACCGACCTCGCCTTCTCCCCCGACGGAGCCTGGCTGACCTGGTCGCACCCCGGCGTGGGCCGCTCCCTGCGGCAGATCAAGATGGCCCGCATCGCCGGCCCCGGCGGCCGCACCATCGTGGACGTCACCAACGGCCGCTTCGAGGACGAGAACCCGGTGTTCACCCGGGACGGCCGCTACCTGGCCTTCCTCTCCTGGCGCGGCTTCGACCCGGTGTACGACGTGCACACCGGGGACCTGTCCTTCCCCCTGGGCTGCCGCCCGTACCTGGTGCCGCTCTCCTCGGCCACCCCCTCCCCCTTCGCCCTCTCCCCCGACGGCCGGCCCGCGGCGGGCGGGCTGGACCCGGGCTCCGGGGATTCCGACGGGGGCGCCGTGACCGTCGAGGCGGAGGGGCTGGAGAGCCGGGTGACCCCGTTCCCCGTGACCGCCTCCAAGTACTCGGCCCTGCACCCGGTCAGCGGCGGCGGCCTGGTGTGGCTGCGCTGGCCCATCTCGGGCGCGCTCGGCGAGACCTTCGCCAACCCGGCCGACACCTCGGGCAAGCCCACCCTGGAGCACTTCGACATCACCAAGGCCCGCCGGAGCGAACTGGCCTCCGGGCTGGACTGGTTCGCGGTCAGCGGCGACGGCTCCCGGCTGGTGCTGAACGACGACGGGGACCTGCGCGCGGTGCCGGCCACCGAGTCGGGCGACGGGGACTCCACCGTCTACCTGGACATGCGGCGGATCCTGCACGAGGTGGACCCCGCGGCCGAGTGGCGCCAGGCCTTCGACGAGGCGGGGCGGATCATCCGCGCCTACTTCTGGGAGCCGGACATGTGCGGCATCGACTGGGACGGGGTGCTGGCCCAGTACCGGCCGCTGGTCGAACGGGTCGCCTCCCCCGACGAATTCGCCGACCTGCTGCGGGAGGTGCTCGGCGAACTCGGCACCTCGCACGCGTACGTGGCCCCGGCCCGCCGCAACGAGGGCCCGCCGCACTACCAGCGGGCCATGGGCCTGCTCGGCGCCAACTTCGTGCCGCGCGACGGGCAGTGGATGGTCCGCCGGATCCTGCCCGGCGACTCCTCCGACTCCAAGGCCCGCTCCCCGCTGGCCGGCACCGGCATCCGCGAGGGCGCCGTCCTCACCCACGTCGACGGCCGGCCGGTGGACCCCGTCGCCGGCCCGTACCCGCTGCTCGCAGCGGCCGGGGGCACCACGGTCGAGCTCACCTTCGAGCCCGCCGAGGGGGAGGGCCGGGCCCGCCGGGTCGCGGTGGTCCCCCTGATCGACGAGCGCCCGCTGCGCTACCAGGACTGGGTGGCCAAACGCCGGGCCGTGGTCCGGCAGGTCAGCGGCGGCAAGTGCGGCTACCTGCACATCCCCGACATGGGCGGCTCCGGCTGGGCGCAGTTCAACCGCGACCTGCGCCTGGAGGTCTCCCGGCCCGCGCTGATCGTGGACGTGCGCGGCAACGCGGGCGGGCACATCAGCGAGCTGGTCGTCGAGAAGCTGACCCGGCGGATCCTGGGCTGGGACCTGACCCGCAACGCCCAGGCGGTGTCGTACGCGTCCAACGCCCCGCGCGGGCCGGTCGTGGCCCTCGCCGACGAGGCCACCTCGTCCGACGGGGACATGATCACTGCGGCCTTCAAGCTGCTCGGGCTCGGCCCGGTGGTGGGCCAGCGCACCTGGGGCGGGGTGGTCGGCATGACCGGCCGGCACACCCTGGGCGACGGCACCGTCATCACGGTCCCGATGAACGCGGCCTGGTTCCCCGAGTACGGCTGGTCCGTGGAGAACCACGGCGTGGAACCGGACCTCGCCATCCTGCGCACGCCGCTCGACTGGGCCGAGGGACGGCACGCGCAGCTGGACGACGCCGTGGTCCTGGCCCTGGAACTGCTGGAGCGCAACCAGGCGGCCGTGCCGCCCGGCTACACCGACGTACCGGACCGCCGGCGCCCGAAGCTGCCGCCGCGGCCCTGATCGCGCAGGACCCGATACGCAGGATCCGCAGGACCCGACCCCGACGCGCAGGAGAGGGGCGCGCCCGTTCCGGAACGGGCGCGCCCCTCGGCGCTGTGTGCTGGGGGCCTGGTAGCAGTCAGACCCCGGTCAGACCTGGGGGACGGTTCAGTCGTCCCACCTGTCGTCGAGCTCGTCGCGGAGGTCGTCCGTCCGCTCTTCCGGCTTCTGCCGGGCCTCCTGGGCCTTGCCCTTGGCCTGCGACGCCTTTTCCCTGGCCTCGCCCATGGACTGCTGCGCCCGCTGCTTGAGCTGGTCCGCCTTGTCCTGGAACTGGTCCTTCATGCCCATGCTGGTCACTCCCGGTGGGGTGTAGGGGACTGGGCTGCGACCAGCCTGGCACGGGGGGACAGAAGCCGCATTTCGGTCAGTTACGCGCTGTGTCCGAGCTCGCCGTGCGCTCGCGCTCGTCGGCGGCCCCGCCCGCTCCGACCAGCCCGGTCGGGGCCCCGGCGAGCCGCGGCTCGAAGCGCTGCATCTCGCGCCGGCCGCCGACGGCGATCACCGCCGGCAGGTACCCGCGCACGCCCTGCATGCCGCGCAGCCACCACTGTGCGTACACGTGCGCCGAGCGCCTCTCGATGCCGGCCACGATCCGGTCCACGGCGGGGCCGAGGGGGTAGGTGCGGTTCGCGGGCCAGGGCAGCCGCTGCCGCAGCTCCCGCATGACCTCGTGCTGGTCGGCCCCGCGGACCATGTCGGTGTCGGTCCAGGACAGGTAGCCCACCCCGATCCGGACCCCCTTGTGCGCGACCTCGGCGCGCAGGCAGTGCGCGAAGGCCTCGACCCCGGACTTGGAGGCGCAGTACGCGGACATCATCGGGGCGGGGGTGATCGCGGCGAGCGAGGCGATCTGGAGGAAGTAGCCGCGGCTCTCGGTGAGGACGGGCAGGAAGGCGCGGGCGGTGACCGCCCCGCCGATCAGGTTGACCTCGATGACCCGGCGCCAGGTGTCGGGGTCGGAGTCCGCGAAGGGGCCGCCGCCGGCCACGCCCGCGTTGGCGACGACGATGTCCACCTTGCCGAAGCGCTGCTTGACCTCCTGGGCCACGCGGGCCATGGCCTCGTGGTCGGTGACGTCGGCGTGCCAGTGGTCGCTGTCGGTGTGCAGCCGCTCGGAGACCTCCTTGAGGGCCGCGGGCTCCAGGCCCACGAGGGCGATCTTCGCCCCGCGCGCCGAGAGCTTGCGGGCGAGCAGCTCGCCGACCCCGCGGGCGGCGCCGGTGACGACGGCGACCTGGCCTTCCAGACTGTTGCGTGCACTCACGGCGTCTCCTCCTGGGCGGGAACCTTCGCGGACCGGGCGGACGGGCCGGCCGGACCGGGCCGGGCGGACGGGTCGGTCAGATAGGTGCGTACGAGCTCGGCGATCTGCGCGGTGACGGCCTCGGGGGCCTCGACCGGGGTCATGTGCCCCATCCCGGCCAGCTCCGTGAGCCCCACGCAGTGCGGCAGCGCGGCGGCCAGCCCGCGGGCGTGCACCACCGGGGTCAGCCGGTCCGCGGTGCCGCCGATCACGGCGGTGGGCACCGCGAGGGCGCGCACCCCCGCGTCCAGGTCCAGCCCGGCCAGCACCCGGGACCAGGCGTGCCGGACCCGGGTGGGGCAGGCGTGCACGATCCGGGCGCAGGCCTCGACCCGCTCGGGTGCCGAACCGGGGCCCATGGTGGCGTACTTGAGCACCGCGCGGGCCACCGGCGTGACGGGGCCGAGCGGGGCCCGGGAGCCCAGGACGGCGCGGGTGAGCCGGGTGCGCAGGCCGCCCGCGGGCAGCGGCAGCACGAGCGCCTCCTCGGTCAGCCGGGCGCTGCCGGTGCTGCACAGCAGGACGGCGGCGGCGTGCTCGGCGAACTCGGGGCGCCCGGCGGCGGCCATGAGGGTCATGCCGCCCATGGAGTGCCCGGCGAGCACGGCGCGTTCACCGGGGGCCAGGGTGGCGCCCAGCACGGCCACCAGGTCGTCGGCGAGGACGGTGGTGTCGTGGGCGGTCGCGGCGGGACTGCGGCCGTGCCCGCGCTGGTCGTACGCGACGACCCGGTGCCCGTCGGCCACGAGGGCCCGGATCTGCGCCGCCCAGAAGGCGGTGGAGCAGGTCCAGCCGTGGGAGAGCACGACGGCGGGGGCGTCCTGCGGACCGTGCTCCTCCACGTGCAGTCGGGAGCCGTCGGCGGAGACGGCCACGAGCTCGCGGCGCGGCGCGGGCGGGGCGTAGGGGCCCGCGGTCACGTGCCCGGCGGCGGCGCGGGGGCTCATGCGGCCCCCTCCGCGGCGGCCCCGCCGGCGGCCGGAACGGCGGTGCCGGGGGCGGCGGCCGGGGCCGCGGCGCGGGCCCCGTCGGCAGCCGCGGCCGGGGCCGGTACGCCGGCCACGGCGGCGCGCGCCCGGCCCCGCGCCCGGTCCCGGTGCCGGATGACCTCGTACTCGGTGAGGTCCACGGTCCGCGTCTCGCGCCGGAACTCCCCGGTGGTGCCCGGCCAGAGCGTGGTGTTGCGCCCGTTCGCGTCCAGGTACCAGCTGGCGCAGCCGCCGCTGCTCCACACCGTGCGGGCCATGCGGTCCTGCACCCGCCGGTTCCATGCGTGCACCGCCGAGGGCCGCGCCGCGAGGGCCGCGCGCCCGCCGAGGACGCCCAGCTGGCGCAGGTAGTCGGCCATGTAGTTCAGCTGGGACTCGATCATGAGGATCATCGAACTGTTCCCGAGCCCGGTGTTGGGGCCGATGATCGTCATCCAGTTGGGGAAGCCGGCCGCGGTGGCGCCGCGCAGCGCCTGCATGCCGTCCTTCCAGGTGTCGGCGAGGGTCTTGCCCTCGGCACCGACGACCCGGTCGGCGATCGGCAGGTCGGTGACGTGGAAGCCGGTGCCGAAGATGATCGCGTCGACCTCGGTCTCGGTCCCGTCGGCCGCGATCAGGGTGCTGCCCCGCACCTCGGCGAGCCCGGAGGCGACGAGGTCGACGTCGGGCCGGGCCAGCGCCGGGTAGTACTCGCTGGACAGCAGGATCCGCTTGCAGCCGATCCGGTAGTCGGGGGTCAGCTTGGCCCGGAGCGCGGGGTCCTTGATGGAGCGGGCCATGTTGGCCTTGGCCAGGGACTCGATGAGCCCGAGCCGTTCGGGGTGCTTGGTGAAGGCGCTGACCTGGAGCTCCCGCAGCCCCCAGAGCAGTCCGCGGCGGGCGGCGCGGGTGGCGGGCAGCTGGCGGTGCAGCCAGCGCTCGATGCCGGAGATGGCCCGGTCGGTGCGCGGCAGCACCCAGGGCGGGGTCCGCTGGAAGAGGGTGAGCCGGGCGGTCTCCCCGGCGATGGCGGGCACGATCTGGATGGCCGAGGCGCCGGTGCCGATCATCGCGACCCGCTTGCCGCGCAGGTCGTAGTCGTGGTCCCAGCGGGCCGAGTGGAAGACCTTGCCGGGGAAGTCGGCGAGCCCGGGGATCTCGGGCGTCTTCGGGTCGGACAGCGGTCCGGTGGCGGAGACGACCACGTCGGCGAGGATGCCGCCGGCGGAGGTCTCGATCTCCCAGTGGAGCTCCTCGGCGTTCCAGCGCATCATCCGGACCTCGGAGTTCAGCCGGATGTGCCGGCGCAGTCCGAAGGTGTCGGCGACCTGCTCCAGGTAGGCCCGGATGTGCCGCTGGCCGGAGAAGGTGCGCGGCCAGTCGGGGTTGGGGGCGAAGGAGAAGGAGTAGAGGTGCGAGGGGACGTCGCAGGCGCACCCCGGGTAGCTGTTGTCCCGCCAGGTGCCGCCGACCGAGTCGGCCCGCTCCAGGACCACGAAGTCCGTGATGCCCTCGCGCCGGAGCCGCACCGCGGCCCCCAGCCCGCCGAACCCGGATCCGATCACCGCCACGCGCACGTGTTCGCGTACGTGCCCGCCGTCATGCTCGGCCATGCCGCCGCCCTCCCGCAGTCCCTGTCCCAGTACCACGACCTTGCCAGCAATCACTGGCACGATGGGGAGCGTAGAGCAGCGCCGTACCCATGGGTAGGGGTCGCGCGCGGAAAGTTACCGGCGGTATGCGGCTCACCCGAAAGTGCCCGTCACCCCATAGGCTGCGCCCGTGGAGGAAGACAGGCAGCCGGAAGCGCCCGCAGAGGGCACCGTACGCGAGTACCGGATGGAGGAGCTGGCCGAGGCGGCCGGCCTGCCGGTGCGCACGGTGCGGTTCTACCGCGAGCGCAAGCTGCTGCCGCCCCCGCGCCGCGAGGGCCGGATCGCCTGGTACGACGAGCACCACCTCGCCCGGCTGCGCACGATCTCCGCCCTCCTGGAACGCGGGCACACGCTGGGCGGCATCGCCGAGCTCACGGCCGCTTTCGAGAACGGCCGGGACGTCGGCCAGCTCGGCGAGCTGCTCGGCCTCGGCGAGGGCAGCGGGCTGGTCTGGTCCGAGGAGACCCCGGTCCGGCTGACCCCGGAGGCCCTCGCCGACCACTTCGAAGGGGAGGTCACCCCCGAGAACCTCGCCGCCTCCCTGGACCTCGGCTACCTCGCGGTGGACGGGGACGAGATCGTGCACGTCAGCCGCCGCCTGCTCGACGTCTCCTCGGCGCTGGTCCGCGAAGGAGTGCCGCTGGCCGCCGTGCTGGAGGCCGGCCGCCGGGTCCGCGCGCACGCGGACGCCATGGCGGACCTGTTCGCGGAGCTGATCGCGGCCCACCTGCCCGGCGGCGCCGAGGACCTCCCCGGGGCCATGGACCGGCTCCGGCCGCTGGCCAAGAGCGTGGTCGAGGCCGAGCTGTCCATGGCGATGGACCGCAGACTGCGCAGCTGACCCCGGCGCCGGGGCCCGCGGGCCCCGGATCAGACGGCGGCGGCGCCGTAGACCACCGTCACCGGCGCGTGGTCGGACCACCGCTCGGGGTGCGTCTCGGCCCGCTCCACCACGGCCTTGACGGCCCGCGCGGCCAGCCCCGGCGTGGCCACGTGCAGGTCGATGCGCCAGCCGGCGTCGTTGTCGAAGGCCCGGCCGCGGTACGACCACCAGGTGTACGGGCCCTCGGCGTCCGGGGTGAGGGAGCGCACCACGTCCACGTAGCCCGCACCGGCCTCGTCGTAGACCTTCCCGAGCCACTCGCGCTCCTCGGGCAGGAAGCCGGCGTTCTTCCGGTTGGTCTTCCAGTTCTTGAGGTCGGCCTCGCGGTGGCAGATGTTCCAGTCACCGCAGACCAGGACCTCGCGGCCGTCCGCGGCGGCCCGCACCCTGAGGGCGCCGAGGTACTCCAGGAACTCCGCCATGAAGCGGTACTTCTCGTCCTGCTTCTCGGTGCCCGCCTCGCCGGACGGCAGGTACAGGCTGGCCACGGTCACGCCCGGCAGGTCGATCTCCAGGTAGCGGCCGGAGGCGTCGAACTCCTCGCTGCCGAATCCCACCTGCACCCGTTCGGGGGCGCGGCGCGTGAACAACGCCACACCGGCCCGGCCCTTGGCGGCGGCCGGGGCGAAGACCGTGTGCCAGCCCTCCGGCGCCCGCACCTCGTCCGGGATCTGGCCCTCCTCGGCGCGGACCTCCTGGAGGCACACCACGTCCGACTGGGTGCCGGCCAGCCAGGGCACGAAGCCCTTCTTGGCGGCGGCGCGGATACCGTTCACGTTCACGGAGGTCACACTGAGCATCCCGGCACCATACCCCCCGCCAATTCGCATGCTCGTACGATGTTCACATGCCGAACGGGATCCAGCTCCGCGTCACCACGTACGACCACCCTGACGCGGTGAAGCTCAACGACCAGGTGCAGCTCGAATACCGGGAGCGCTACGACGGCGAGGGGGACGAGACCCCGCTCGACCCCTCGATGTTCCTGCCGCCGCACGGCACCTACCTGCTCGCGTACGACGCCGACGGCACCCCGCTGGCCAGCGGGGCCTGGCGCTCCCAGGAGGCGAACGACGAGGGCTACTCGGACGGCGACGCCGAGATCAAGCGCATGTACGTGGTCCCCGAGGCCCGCGGGATGGGCCTGGCCCGCCGCATCCTCGCCGAGCTGGAGGCCGACGCCCGCGCGGCGGGCCGCACCCGCATGGCCCTGGAGACCGGCGACCAGCAGCCGGAGGCGATAGCCCTCTACCTGTCCTCCGGCTACGACTTCTGCCCCAAGTTCGGCCTCTACCGGGAGTACGAGTCCAGCCGCTGCATGGCCAAGCCGCTGGTCTGAGCGCTCCCTCCCGCCGTACCGGCCGTCAGAGCCGGGCGGCCGTCAGAGCCAGACCGGCTCGTCCGCGCCCCAGCGGGACGGACCGCGGGCCCAGTCCGCCGGGGCCCCGGCCAGCGGCGGCCGGGCGTACCGCAGCCGCCCGTACGGGGCGTCCCGCTCGGCGAGCCACTCCTCGGCCGCGTACTCCTCCCCCGCCGGGGCCTCCGGCACGATGTCCCGGGTCAGCCAGGAGGCCGTGCCCGCCAGGGAGTAGCGCAGGGCCCGGCCGCCGCCCGCCGCGAGGGCGCGCAGCACCCCGGCCGCGATCAGGTAGCCGGTGCCGTGGTCCAGGGCCTGCGCGGGCAGCACGCCCGGCTCCCCGCCGGGACCGGCCTCCAGGGCGGCGATCCCGTAGCCGGCCTGCACCAGCGAGTCGAAGCCGCGCCGGCCCGCCCACGGCCCCTTCCAGCCCCAGGCGCACAGCTGGGCCACGACCAGCCCGGGACGGCGGGCGAGCAGCTGCTGCGCCCCCAGGCCGTAGCGGTCGAGGGTGCCGGGCCGGTAGCCGCAGACCACCACGTCGGCCGCCGCCAGCAGGCCTTCGAACACCTCCCGGTCCCCCGGCCGCCCCAGGTCCAGCCGGGTCGAGCGCTTCCCGAAGCCGGTGTCCGCGTGCGCGTCGTCGGCCTCGGGGAGCCCGGGCGGATCCACCCGCAGCACGTCCGCGCCGAGCAGCCCCAGGGTCCGGGTGGCCACCGGCCCGGCGATCACCCGGGTGAGGTCGAGGACCCGCACCCCCGAGGCGGGCAGCTCCCCCGGGCCCAGCACCCGGCCGCGGCCCCCGCCGTCCCGCCACTCCACGAGCGGCTGCGGGGCGCCGAGCTCCGCGGCCACCGCCACGGCCAGCCCGCCCGCCGCGTACACCTGCTCCTGAACCTCGGCCGCGCTCCGCCCGGCGAGCTCCCGGCGCAGCGCCTCGGGGCTCTCCTCGGGGAGTCCGAGGGCGGCGGCCAGGGCGGCCCGGTGGTGCGGGTAGTTGGCGTGGGTGCGCACGAGTCCGTCCGCGGTGGGCCAGAAGCCCGACAGCGGGGCGAAGTTCACCGGCGCCCGGCCGTCCACCCGCAGGTGCCGCTCGCTCACGAACGCCGCCGACACCGCCCCCTCGTCCACCGCCGGCGGCGGTACGGGAGTCCCGTTGCGGGCCTCGGCCAGCTCGGCGGCGGCCAGCGAGCACACGCCCACGGTCGCCCGGGCCAGCTCCCGCACGGGCAGCCGCCCGCCGCCCAGCGCGCTGCCGCCCCGGTACGCCACCAGCGCGGCCCGCTCCGGATCCCCGCCCAGTGCCGCCCAGGCCTGCGCCGTCGCCCCGTCCACCTGCTCGTTCTTCGCGGTCATGCCCCATTCTGAGCCGCCAACCGCTGCCCGGCACAGTGGAGTTCGTCACGGCCCGGGGGGGCGTGCCGGTCCGGGGCCCGGCGGCCGCCGGTCAGGCCTGCCGCCGGTACTCCTCCACCGGCAGTCCGCCCACCCCCCAGTCCTCCAGGGCCACTTCGTCGATGACCACGAAGGTGGTGGCCGGGCTCTTGTCGAGGACCTTCACCAGCAGGTCGGTGATCCCCGCGATGACCTGCGCCTTCTGCTCGGGCGTGGCGCCTTCCCGGGTGATCTTCACGTTGACGTACGGCACGGCTCGGACTTCCTTTCCGGATCGGGGCGGGTGTCGGCGGAGGCACGGAGGCTCACAGCGCGCGGCCCGTGACGTGGCCGCCGTCCACGCGCAGGACGTGCCCGGTGACGAAGCCGGCGCCGGCCAGGTAGAGGACCGCCTCGGAGATCTCGGAGACCTCACCGACCCGGTTCATGAGGTGGAGCCCGCCGAAGGAGTCCACGTCGGCACCCTCGTGCAGGGGGCTGCGGACGATCCCGGGCGCGACCAGGTTGACCCGGATGCCGTCGGCGGCGAGCTCGGCGGACAGGCTGGTGGTGAGGGCGTGCACCCCGCCCTTGCTGACGACGGGGGCGGAGCAGGGGAACCCGGCGAGGCCGTGGTCGACCAGGACCGTCCCGATGTTGACGACCGCGCCGCCGCGGCCCTGGGCGCGCAGCTGCCGGACCACGGCCTGGGTGGTGAGGTAGGTGCCGCGCAGGTTCCCGTCGAGGAAGCCGTCGAGCTCCTCCTCGGTGACCTCGGTGAAGGGCTTGGAGGCGAAGGTGCCCGCGTTGTTGACGAGGACGTCCACCCCGCCGAAGCGCTCGACCGCGGCGGCCACGAGGGCCCGGCCGGTGGCGGCCTCCCCGATGCCCCCGGCGACCGCGGCGACCCGCTCGGGGTGCCCGAGCCCGGCCGCGGCCTTGGCGAGCCGCTCGGGGTCGCGGCCGTTGAGGACCACGTTGGCCCCCTCGGCCAGGAAGGCCCGGGCGACGTCGAGGCCGATGCCGCTGGAGGAGCCGGTGACGATGACGGTGGTGGCGGTGGTGCTGCTGGACATGGCGAACTCTCCCTGCCGATGAGGCCGTTCGGGGATGTGCTGCGGGGCCGGGACCCGGCGCCGCCTGACACCCACGAACCTAGGAGTGCGCCGCTCATAACACCACGACGAAGAATGGAGCCTGCCATAATCCATGGTTATGGGACTGGACATGGACCTGCGCGACCTCGAACTCCTCTCCGCCACCGCGGACACCGGGACCCTCACGGGCGCCGCCGAGCGGCTCTTCGTCAGCCAGCCGGCCCTGAGCCAGCGGCTCACCCGCCTGGAGGACCGGCTCGGCCAGCAGCTGTTCGACCGCCGCGGCCGCCGGCTGGTGCCCAACGCGGCGGGCCGCCGCATGCTGGTGGCGGCCCGTCAGGTGCTCGGCGAGCTGGAGGCGGCCACCCGCGACCTGCGCGAGATGCGCGAGGGCCCGGCTCGGCACGTGCGCTTCACGGCCCAGTGCAGCACCACGTTCCAGTTCCTCCCGCCGGTGATCCGCGCCTTCCGCGGCCGGCACCCCGAGGCGGAGGTCCGCATCGCCTCGGTGCCCGACGACGCCCCGGTGCCCGCGCTGCTCGCCGACCGGGTGGACGTGGCCCTGGTGACCAAGCCGGACCTGGAGATGGACCGGGTCAGCATGACCCGCCTGTTCGAGGACGAGATGGTGGCGGTGGTCCCCGCGAGCCATCCCTGGGCCGGGCGCGCCCACGTCACGGCCGAGGACTTCACCGGGACCCACCTGGTGCTCTACGACGGCTACGACCAGAACCGCATCCCGTCGTTCCCGCTGCCCCTGCCGCACGGTGCCCGCCCGGAGCGCATCACCACCATGCCGGTGATCACCGATCTCCTGATCGAGATGGTCGCCGGGGGGCAGGGCATCACCGTCCTGCCCAACTGGGTGGCCGCCCCGTACGTTTCCTCGCACGCCCTGAGCCTCGTCCGGCTGGGCCCCGAGGGCCTCTCGCGCACCTGGTGCATCGCCACCCGCCGCGGGGCCCGTCCGGCCCACCTGGCGGCCTTCGTGGAGGAGCTGACCGCCCACCTCGGCAATCTCTGACCCGGGCGGGGAGCGCGGCGGCCCGGCGGGGCGGCCGCCGGTCCGCCGCCCCGGCCGTCCGCACACAGCAGAGGACCCCGCCCGATCTTCCGATCGGACGGGGTCCTCTATGTCTGTGGACCTGTGGGGATTTGAACCCCAGACCCCCTCGATGCGAACGAGGTGCGCTACCAGACTGCGCCACAGGCCCTTGCGACGTGTGAAACATTAGCATCCCGATCGGCGGATCCAAAAATCCGATCCCCGCAGGTCATGCCTCACTCGTTCGCGGCCCGCGGCCGCTCCTCCGGTTCGTACTGGTCGAACAGGGGGGTACGGCCGCGCTCGCGGGGGCGGCGGCCGCCCGCGGGGCGCTGCTGACGGTCGGTCGGGGCCTGCTCCGGGGACTCGGTGCCGGCCGCCTGCCGCTGGGCCTTCAGGCGCGGGTCGGTGGGCTCCGCCGCGCTGGACCGCGAGGCGCTCCAGGACTCGGCGGGCCCGGTGGCCCGCGGGGCCACGGGGGCGGTCACGTAGGTCGGCAGCGGCACCGGCACCGGCTCCCAGCTCTCGCCGCGGGCGGGGCCCCGCTCGCGCTCGCGCTGCTGGTCCACCCACTCGGCGTGGTCGGTCTGCTCGACCAGGGCGCGGCGGCCCGCTTCCTGCGGGGAGACCGCGGGTGCGGGTTCGGGCTCCGATCCGGCCTCGGCCACGGACTCGGTCTCGCGGCGGCGGGGCCGGTTCTCGCGCAGCTGCCGGGCCGCGGCCTCGGCCCGCCGGCGGTCCATGGTGAAGGCGAACCGCCGCTTCTCCTGGACCCGCAGGTGGACGATGTACGCGCTCAGCAGCACGGCCGGGATGCCCGGCGCCCACAGCAGGTGCAGCCCGCCCACGGCGGCGGCGACCGCTCCGAGAGTGAAGGCCAGGAAGAGGACGGCGGTGGTGCGCCTGCGGCGCGCGAGCACCTGCAAGCGCCGGGCCCGCGCGCGCTCCGCCGCCGCCGCGCCGGCAGCGACGGCCGCCTGGGAGGGTCTGGGCTCGGTCCGGGTCGGGGGCACGGCGAAGGCCCGGACGTCGACGGAGCTGATCGCTTCCGTGACGGCGTCCGGGTCCACGAGGGGCTCCGCCTCTGCACCGCGCTCCCGCAGTTCCTTGGCGTAACGGCGCTCCATGCCCGCCCGGCCGGACAACAGCCGGATGGCGGTGGAGAAGCGTTCCGTCGGACGGGCTTCGTTCAGCTCGTCCTGCCTCCGGAGCCACATGGGCACCAGGTAGGCGGCCCAGGCCCCGACAATGACTGCGTAGATGAGGCCGCTGCTGCTCACATCTCACACCGTAGAGGGATTCGGGCGACGGCATCCGCCAATTGGGCCGGTGTGTCGCACGATCTGGCTGATATCACGGACTTCTTTTGTGATTCTTCGGATCAGTTTATGGATGAATGAGGAGCCCATTCGAACAAACTTCTTATTTCTGTGCGCTGCCCGGCCGTACCCGGTGCCACCGGCGGAGCAGCCCCTCCGGCACCTCTTCGGCGGTCAGGGCGAACACGAGGTGGTCCCGCCAGGCCCCGTCGATGTGCAGATAACGCGGCCGCAGCCCTTCCTCGCGGAATCCGAGTTTCTCCGCCACCCGGCGGCTCGGCCCGTTCTCGGGGCGAATGCACACCTCGATGCGGTGCAGTCCGACGGCCCGGAAGCAGTGGTCCACGGCCAGGGCCACCGCGGTGGGCATGACCCCGCGGCCGGCCACCTCCCGGTCCACCCAGTAGCCGACGTGGGCCGCGCACATCGAGCCCCAGGTGATCCCGGCGACCGTGAGCTGCCCGGCGAGCCGTCCCTCGTACTCGATGACGAAGGGCAGCATGCGGCCCGCGTTCGCCTCGGCCCGCAGGTGGCGGACCATCTGCCGGTACGTGGGCCGCTGGACCACCGGCCCCCAGGGCGCGGGCGGCGGGATGGTCGCCTCCCACGGCCTCAGCCACTCCCGGTTGCGCCGGTTCACCTCGCGCCAGGCCGACTGGTCGCGCAGCTTTATCGGGCGGAGGACGACGGGGCCGTCCGCCAGCACCACCGGCCAGGAGGGCCGGTTCAGCTCGTGCTCCCGGGGGTTCCCGCGGACGGGTCCGCGGCGCCCGGGCGCGGGTGGTCCCCGCCCCGGAGCTGCTCGACGGCGTGCACCAGGATCCGGTCGAGGACGGCCAGGCCGTCGCGGACCCCGCCGGTGGAGCCGGGCAGGTTCACGATCAGGGTGCGGCCCGCCACCCCGGCCAGGCCCCGGGAGAGGGCGGCGGTCGGCACCTTGGCCAGGCCCTCGGCGCGGATGGCCTGCGGGATGCCGGGAACCTCGTGGTCGAGGACCCGGGCGGTGGCCTCGGGGGTCTTGTCGGTGGGCGAGATCCCGGTGCCGCCGGTGGTCAGGATGACGTCGTAGCCGGCCGCCACCCCCTCCCGCAGCGCCTGCTCGACCGGGTCGCCGTCCGGGACCACGCGCGGCCCGTCCACGGTGAAGCCGAGCCGGGTCAGGCCCTCGGCGAGCAGCGGCCCGCCCTTGTCGGCGTAGACCCCTGCCGAGGCGCGGTTCGAGGCGGTGACGACCAGCCCGCGCAGGACGGGCTGCGGCTCCTGCCGCCCGGGCCCGGCCGGCCAGGCCGCCCCGGCCACCGGGGCGCCGGCGCCGGCGCTGTCGGTGCCCGCCGGACCGTGGCTGTGGCTGTGCGCCTCGCCGCCGCGCGGGGCGTTCACGAGCGGCTCCAGTCGCCGGACTTGCCGCCGGTCTTCTCCTCGACGCGCACGTCGGTGATGACGGCGCCCTTGTCCACGGCCTTGACCATGTCGATCACGGTGAGGCCGGCGACCGCCACCGCGGTCAGGGCCTCCATCTCCACGCCCGTCCGGTCGGTGGTCTTGACGGTCGCGAGGATCTCCACGGCGTCGTCGGCGACCGAGAGGTCCAGCTTGACCCCGGAGACGGCCAGCGGGTGGCACAGCGGGATCAGGTCCGGGGTCTTCTTGGCCCCCATGATCCCGGCGATCCGGGCGGTGGGGGGGGCGTCGCCCTTGGGCACGCCCTCGCCGCGCAGGAGTTCGACGACCCGGGGCGAGACGAGGACGCGTCCGCTCGCGCGGGCCGTGCGGGTGGTGACGTCCTTCTCGGAGACGTCCACCATCCGGGCCGCTCCGGCCTCGTCGATGTGCGTCAGCCTGCTCTGCGTACTCATTGCGTGCAGCTCCCGGTCCGGGCCCGCAGACGTTCCTGCACGGCCTGTGTGGTCCAACACGCTACCCGCACCCGCGCGGCTTCAGCCGAGCAGGATCACGTCCAGCTCGGTGCCCGGCTCGACCGAGGTCACGTCCTCCGGCACCACGATCAGGGAGTCCGCGTGCGCGAGCGCGGCGATCAGGTGGGAGCCGGACCCGCCGACCGTGCTCACCGTGCCCTTGCCGGGGTCGTAGGCGCCCCGCAGGAACTGCCGGCGGGCGGCCGGGGAGCCCAGCGCCTTGTCCGTCTCCAGCACCGCGCGCACCACCGGCCGGTGCAGGTCCGGCAGCCCCATCAGGGCGCGGATCGCGGGGCGGACGAACAGCTCGAACGAGACGTACGAGGAGACCGGGTTGCCGGGCAGGGCCAGCAGCGGGGTGTGGTCGGGGCCGATGGCGCCGAAGCCCTGGGGCTTGCCGGGCTGCATGGCGAGCTTGCGGAAGTCCACCCCGCTGCCGGGCTCGTCCTCGTCCCCGGAGGCGGACAGGGCCTCCTTGACCACGTCGTACGCGCCGACGCTGACCCCGCCGGTGGTGACGATGAGGTCGGCGCGGATCAGCTGGTCCTCGATGGTGGCGCGCAGGGTCTCGGCATCGTCGGCCACGGCCCCGACCCGGTAGGCGATGGCGCCCGCGTCCCGGGCGGCGGCGGCCAGGGCGAAGCTGTTCGAGTCGTAGATGGCGCCCTCGCCCAGGGCCTCGCCGGGCTGGACCAGCTCGCTGCCGGTGGACAGGACCACCACCCGTGGGCGCGGCCGGACCCGGACCGTGCCCCGGCCGACGGCCGCGAGCAGGGCGATCTGCGGGGGGCCGAGCACGGTGCCGGCGGCGAGCGCCAGGTCCCCGGCCTGCACGTCGCTGCCGCGGGCCCGGACGTGGGCCCGGGCCTCGGCGGCCCGGTGGACGCGGACCTCGCCCTCGGCGCCCTCGGGGGCGGCGCTGGCCGGGGCCATGCCGGAGGCGGCGCCGGAGCCGCTCCCGCCGTCGGTCCACTCCACGGGGACCACGGCCTCGGCGCCGGGCGGCAGCGGGGCGCCGGTCATGATCCGGGCGGCCTGGCCGGGGCCGACGGTGGGCAGCTCCCCGCTGCCCGCCGCGACGTCCCCGATGACGGTCAGCACCGCGGGGAACTCCTCGCTCGCACCCTGGACGTCGGCCACCCGGACGGCGTACCCGTCCATGGAGCTGTTGTCGAAGGGGGGCAGGGCGACGGGCACCGTGACGTCCTCGACGAGGACGCAGCCCTGGGCGTCGAGCAGCTGCAGCTCGATCGGCTCCAGCGGGCGGACCGCGGCGAGGATGTCGGCCAGGTGCTCGTCCACCGACCAGAGGCGCCGGCCGGCGGTGTCCTGGGGTGCGGTGCTGCTCACGTTTGCTACATCTCCTCGGTGACGTAACGGCGAAGCCAGGCCCGGAACTCGGGCCCCAGGTCCTCACGTTCGCACGCGAGTCTGACGATGGCCCGCAGGTAGTCCCCGCGGTCGCCGGTGTCATAGCGGCGGCCCGTGAAGACCACCCCGTGCACCGGGCCGCCGACGGACTCGTCCTCGGCAAGCTTCTGCAGGGCGTCGGTGAGCTGGATCTCCCCACCGCGGCCCGGCTCGGTCTCACGCAGTATGTCGAACACCGCGGGGTTCAGGACATACCGTCCGATGACCGCGTAATTGCTCGGAGCTTCCGACGGGTCGGGCTTCTCGACGAGTCCGGTGACTCGTACGACCCCGTCCTCGTCGGTCGGTGCGACGGCCGCACAGCCGTAGAGGTGGACCTGGGACGGATCGACCTCCATGAGGGCGATGACGCTGCCGCCGGTCTCGGCCTGGATGTCGACCATGCGCGAGAGCAGCGGGTCGCGCGGGTCGATCAGGTCGTCGCCGAGCAGGACGGCGAAGGGCTCGCGGCCCACGTGCGGGGCGGCGCACAGCACGGCGTGGCCCAGGCCGCGCGGGTCGCCCTGGCGGACGTAGTGCATGGTGGCCAGGTCGCTGGACTCCTGCACCTTCTTGAGGCGGTCGTCGTCGCCCTTGGCGGCCAGGGCGGATTCCAGCTCGTAGTTCCGGTCGAAGTGGTCTTCGAGCGGCCGCTTGTTACGTCCTGTGATCATCAGGACGTCGTTCAGGCCCGCCGAGACGGCCTCTTCCACGACGTACTGGATCGCCGGTTTGTCGACGACAGGCAGCATTTCCTTGGGGGTGGCCTTGGTCGCCGGCAGGAACCGGGTACCGAGTCCGGCCGCCGGGATGACAGCCTTGGTGATCACTGGGTGCGACATCGTCATGCGCGCACGATAGCCGCTGCGCGTGGGGACAAGGTTAGATTCCGGTAAATAGCAACTGATTTGGAAGGGTTTGTGAATCAGCTGTGGTAGAGAACCGTTCCGTCAAAGCGGACCTAAGGCGCGAACTGCTGGCCGCCCGGCGCTCCTTGAGCGCCGGAGCCCTGGCGGAGGCCGCCGCCCTGCTGGCCCGCCGGGCCCTGGAGCTGCCCGAGCTCGCCGCCGCCCGCACCGTGGCCGCGTACGTCTCGGTGGGCTCCGAACCCGGCACGACCGCCCTGCTGGACGCCCTGCGCGCCCGCGGCACCCGGGTGCTGCTGCCCGTCCTGCTCCCCGACAACGACCTGGACTGGGCCGTATACGAAGGACCGGACGGCCTGGCCCCGGTCGCCCACGCCGGCAAGATGCAGCTGCTCGAACCGGTCGGCCCGCGGCTCGGCCCCGAGGCGGTCACGGAGGCGGCGACCGTGCTGCTGCCCGGCCTGGCCGTGGACGGCCGCGGCATGCGCCTCGGCCGCGGCGGCGGCTCGTACGACCGGGTGCTGGCCCGGCTGGAGCGGGCCGGTGCGCACCCGGCGCTGGTGGTGCTCCTCTACGAGAACGAGGTGGTCGCGCGGGTCCCGGAGGAACCGCACGACCACCCCGTGCAGGCCGTGGTGACCCCCGCAGGGGCCGTGCGCTTCCCCGCTACGGCTTGAGGGTCAGCGTGTCGATGGTCGCCTTGTCCACGGCGGCCTTCCCGAAGGGCCACTCCAGCAGCTCGCCCTTGGCCCAGAGGTCGGTCTGGTCCGTGTAGTGGCCGTCGTACGCGTGGCCGGAGGCGCCGGTCAGGTTGATCCAGCGGGACTTGTCCAGGTCGTTGAGGTTGACGACCATCCGCATGGACGGGACCCAGGTGACCTCGTAGCCGGCGGCCGCGTTCCAGCCGGTGGCGTTGACGGTGGCCTCGCCGCCGCCCAGGTTCCACGGGCCGCGGTTGAGGAGCCGCTGCATGAAGCCGGGGCCCTCGGTGCCGATCGTCTGGTTCTTGAGGGTCAGCTGGTGCAGGCGGCCCCAGCTCCAGGTGCCGACGTCCTTGCCGAGCTTGGCCGTGAGCTCCCAGCGGGCGTCCTTCATGGCCCGGGCGAACAGCTCGTCGCGGGTCTCGGTGGCCTTGTCGAGGCGGGTCGCCGGCGACTTCCACCACTCGGACTTCTCGTCCTTCATCAGCTTGCGGACCACCTCGAACCAGCGGTCGCCGCCGTCCGGCTGCGCCGAGTCCGCGCTGCGCTCGCCGCACTCGCGGACCAGCTCGGCCAGGTCGTCGGCCGGGCCGCTGCTGCCCGCCGGGCGGACGTTCAGGCAGCTGCCCTCCACCCGCAGCTCCTTCGGCAGCTTGTTGCCGAAGGCCAGCCGGAGGATGTTGCGCCAGACGGCGTTGAAGTACGCGGCGGCCGCGGAGTCGGGCTCCTGCGTGAAGTTCCAGCCCTCCAGCAGCTTCTGTGCGGCGCGGACGTCGGGGTCCTTGACCGGCAGCTTCGCGAGCTCCGGTGCCAGCAGCGCGGCGATCTCGCTGCTGTTGTCCGTCTGCATGGTGCGCATGTCGTCGGTGGAGATCTTGCCGCTGTCCTTGATCTTCGCCTCGATGAGGTCGTTGATCCGCTGGCTGCGGGCGCCGTAGCCCCAGTCCGAGGTCAGCGGGTACGGGTACTTGCCCTCGCCGCTCTGCACCGCCGCCTGGTTGGCGGTGACGATGAAGCCGCGCTTGGGGTTGCGGTCCCAGGGCAGCTCGTCCTGCGGGATCCAGCCCTTCGCGCCCTCCGTGGCGCCCTTCCAGGCGTACTTCGAGTCCCAGCCGGGGGCGGGCATGCGGCCGTCGCCGGCGCCGCGGAGCGGGATCTTGCCGGGCATCTGGTAGCCGATGTTGCCGTGCGCGCCCTTGCCGTCGGCGTAGATCAGGTTCTGCGAGGGGACCTCGAAGTTCCGGGCCGCGGCGCGGAAGGAGTCGAAGTCCTTGGCGCGGTTGATCGCGAAGACGGCGTCCATCGACTTGCCGGGATCCAGCGCGGTCCAGCGCAGGGCCACGCCGTAGCCGGTGCCGCGGTCGGGGGCCGAGCCGGTGACGGGGGCGCGGGCGCCGACGGCGGCGAGGGAGTCGCTGCGGTCGGAGACGAGCGGGCCGTTGTTGGTGGTCCGGACGGTGATCTTCTTGTCCTCGCCGCCGGCCACCTTGATGACCTCTTCACGGGTGGTGAAGGGCAGGGTCTTGCCGTCGTAGCGGTAGCCGTCGGGGGTGACCTGCTCCAGGTAGAGGTCGGTGACGTCGGCGCCGTTGTTGGTCATGCCCCAGGCGATGTCCTGGTTGTGGCCGATGATCACACCGGGCATGCCGGAGAAGGTGAAGCCGGAGACGTCGTACTGGCACTGCGAGGAGACGCTGCGGCAGTGCAGGCCCATCTGGTACCAGACCGAGGGCAGCTGCGGGGCCAGGTGCGGGTCGTTCGCGAGCAGCGGCTTGCCGGTGGTCGTGTACTTGCCGGAGACCACCCACGAGTTCGATCCGATGCCGCTGCCGTTGGGGCCGAGCAGGGCCGGGACCTGATCGAGGGTCTTGGCCAGGGCGGCGAGCCGGGTCTTGAGTCCCTCGCCGGCGCCGCCGGGGGCGCTCGTGACCGAGGCGGTGGAGAAGCCGGAGGAGCGGCGGGAGCTGCCGGTGGAGGAGCCGCCGGCACCGCTGGAACCCGAGAAGCCGGAGGAGTGCGAACCGCCCGAGGAGGACGAGCCGCCGCCCTTGGGGTCGTACGTGCCGGTGGCGGAGTCCACCGAGCCGCCCTCGACGATCGGCCGGTTCCGGTCGAAGGGGTAGGGCGGGTACAGCTCGTCGATCTGCGCCTGGGTGAGGCGGCTGGTCATCAGCGAGCGGTCGATCTCGTCCTGCATGTTGCCGCGCAGGTCCCAGGCCATGGCCTTGAGCCAGGCCACGGAGTCCACCGGGGTCCAGGGCTCGACCTTGTAGTCCCCGGTGAGCTGGAGCGCGGCGTGCTCCACGGAGAGCTCCTTGCCGGACTTGTCCTTGAGGTACGCGTTGACTCCGTCGGCGTAAGCCTGGAGGTACTTCTTCGTCTCAGGGGAGAGCTTGGAGTCGTACTCCTGCTGCGCCACCCGGCGCCAGCCGAGGGTGCGCAGGAAGGCATCGGTCTCGACCTGGCCGCTGCCGAACATCTCCGACAGCCGACCGGAGGTCATGTGCCGGCGTACGTCCATCTCCCAGAAGCGGTCCTGCGCCTGGACGAAGCCCTGGGCCCGGAAGAGGTCCAGGTCGTTGTCGGCGTAGAGCTGCGGGATGCCGTTGGCGTCGCGCTTGACCTCGACGGGGCCGCTCAGCCCCTTGAGCTCGATGGTGCCCGTGGTCTGCGGGTGGGAGGCGCGGACCGTGTCGACGCTCCAGTACGCCCCGTAGCCGACGCCGGCGACGACCGCCAGCACCAGGAGGACGACGATCAGACGGGCACGTCGTCCCTTCTTCTTGACGGAAGGGGCGGTTTCGTTCGCGGGCATCGCTGTCCTTCGAGGGGGCAGGGTGGTCCTGGAGTGCTGGGAGCAACCATAGGCGCAGCGTCCACCCCGTTCGGACGCGGTGTCAGCGACTTCATCGAACTGGCGTTTCACAATGTGGCAAAGGGGTCAAGAAATCGTCAAACCTTAGGTAAGGTAACGAAGTACTGGCCGCCGGGCCCCCTTCCCCGCGGGTCATACCCGACCCGTGGCGACGAATCGTTCCGGCATCGGCAGACCACTTCGAGGGAAAGGGCCGCCCGCTGACTGTCCACCAGCTCAACGAGCTCCTGCTGATCTGCTCGCTCGTCCTGCTCAGCGCGGTCGCCGCGGTACGGATCTCGTCCCGCAGCGGTCTCCCCAGCCTGCTCGTCTACCTGGGCATCGGGGTCGCGATAGGGCAGGACGGCATAGGCAACGTCGTCTTCGACAACGCGGAGCTCACACAGGTCATCGGCTACGCGGCCCTGGTCGTGATCCTCGCCGAGGGCGGTCTGGGGACGAAGTGGAAGGAGATCAGGCCGGCGCTGCCCGCCGCGATCGTGCTCTCGCTGGTCGGCGTCGCCGTCAGCGTGGGTGTGACCGCGGCGGGAGCCCACTACCTGGTCGGGCTCGAATGGCGGCAGGCCCTGCTGATCGGCGCCGTCGTCTCCTCGACCGACGCGGCCGCGGTCTTCTCCGTCCTGCGGAAGGTGCCGCTGCCCACCCGGGTCACCGGCGTCCTGGAGGCCGAGTCCGGCTTCAACGACGCCCCCGTCGTGATCCTGGTCGTCGCCTTCAGCACGGTCGGCCCGGTGGACGCCTGGTACGTCCTGCTCGGCAAGATCGCCCTGGAGCTGGCGATCGGCGCCGGCATCGGACTCGCCGTGGGCTGGCTCGGCGCCTACGGGCTGCGGCACGTGGCCCTGCCCGCCTCCGGCCTCTACCCGATCGCCGTCATGGCCATCGCCGTCACCGCGTACGCGGCCGGGGCCATGGCCCACGGCTCCGGCTTCCTCGCCGTCTACCTCGCCGCGATGGTGCTGGGGAACGCGAAGCTGCCGCACTGGCCGGCCACCCGCGGGTTCGCGGACGGGCTCGGCTGGATCGCCCAGATCGGCATGTTCGTCCTGCTCGGCCTGCTGGTGACCCCGCACGAGCTGGTCGGCGACTTCTGGCCGGCGGTGCTCGTCGGCCTGGTCCTCACCATGGTCGCGCGGCCCCTGGAGGTCTTCGTCAGCCTCCTGCCCTTCCGGCTGCCCTGGCGGGAGCAGGCCCTCATGTCCTGGGCCGGCCTGCGCGGCGCCGTCCCCATCATCCTGGCCACGATCCCGATGGTCTCCGGGATCGAGGGCAGCGACCGGGTCTTCAACATCGTCTTCGTCCTCGTGGTCGTCTACACCCTGGTGCAGGGGCCGACCCTGCCCTGGCTCGCGCGCACCCTGAAGCTCGGCGAGGGCGACCGGGCCGCCACCGACCTCGGCATCGAGTCGGCCCCCCTGGAGAAGCTGCGCGGGCACCTGCTCTCCTTCTCCATCCCCGCGGCCTCGCGCATGCACGGGGTGGAGGTCAGCGAGCTGCGGCTGCCGCCCGGGGCCTCCGTGACCCTCGTCGTCCGCGACGAGGAGAGCTTCGTACCGCTGCCCTCGACCGTGCTGCGGCGCGGGGACGACCTCCTGGTGGTGGCCACCGACCCGGTGCGGGACGCGGCCGAGGCACGGCTCAAGGCGGTCGCGCGGGGCGGCAAACTCGCGGGATGGTTGGGAACCGGTGGAGAGGGGCATGACGGCGGAAGTGCAGGCAATTCCGGCGCCAGAGGCCCCGGACGACGAACCGCTCGTTAAACGCAGGTGAAGACACCGCCTGTCGCTGTAATCACAGGTGCGCCTTTGCTCTTTCCCTGTACCATGAAGGCACACCAATCGACCAACTCTGCCTGACGCAGAGCTGGCGCGACCGCTCGGCGGCCCGGACCCCCTCGCAGTGGGGGCCGAGGTATCACTCGGTTCTTGCGCATGAGGACAGCTCTCGGGGCTCCCGTACGGGTGCACGGCCCACAAGGCCGCCACCGTCCGCAGACGGGGAGACCTACCAGGCAGCGGAAAGGCTAGGCCGTGGCATCCGCGGTCACGACCACCGAAAAGTCCCGCGCCGGGTACGGGCAGCTGCTGCGCACGCCGGGCGCGCTCAGCTTCCTCCTTCCGGGCTTCGCCGCCCGCCAGCCCTTCGCGATGCTGACCATCGGCATCGTCCTGCTGGTCCAGCACACCACCGGCTCCTTCGGCAGCGCGGGCGTCGTCGCCGCCGTCACCGGCGTCTCGATGGCGCTGTTCGCCCCCCAGATGGGCAAGCTCGCCGACCGCTTCGGCCAGAGCGCCGTCCTGGTGCCGGTCGTCCTCGCGCACGCCGCCGCCGTCGGCGCCCTGACCGCGCTGGCCCTGCTCGGCGCCCCGCTGTGGGCGCTGGCGCTGGCCGCCGTCCCGGCCGGCGCCTCCGTGCCGCAGGTCGGCCCGATGGTCCGGTCCCGCTGGGCGGCCCGCCTGGAGGGCGAGCGCTCCGCGCTGCTGCCCACCGCCGCGGCCTTCGAGTCGGTCACCGACGAGTTCACCTTCGTGGTGGGCCCGGTGCTGGCCACCTTCCTGTGCACCCAGATCCACCCCTCCGCCGGCCTGATCACCGAGGCCGCGCTGACCCTGATCGGCGGCCTGCTGTTCGCCGCACAGCGCGGTACGCAGCCCAAGCCCGCGGGCCGGCCCTCCCTGACCGGCGAGAAGCACGCCTCCGCGCTGTCCGTGCCGGGCGTGCGCGTCCTGATCGTGGCCTTCCTGGGCATCGGCGCCGTCTTCGGCGGCATGCAGGTCTCCCTGGCGGCCTTCTCCGAGGAGATCGGCAACCCGGGCGCCAACGGCCTGCTCTACGGCGTCTTCGCCGCGGGCAACATGATCGCGGGCATCGCCTGCGGTGCCATCGCCTGGAAGATCGGACCGCGCCGCCGCCTGATCCTCGGCTACGCCGGGCTCACCGCCGCCGCGTCCGTGCTGTGGGCCGTGCACTCCGCGTACCTGCTGGGCGCCCTCGGCCTGGTCGTCGGCCTGTGCATCGCCCCCGCGCTGATCACCGGCTACACGATGGTCGAGCGTCTGGTCCCGGCCGCTTCCCGCACCGAGGCCTTCACCTGGCTGACCGGCGCGGTCGCCTTCGGCCAGGCCGCCGCCGTCACCACGGCGGGCCGCCTGACCGACGCGTACGGCTCGCACGCCGGCTTCCTGGTGCCGCTCGCGGCCACCGCGCTGGCGCTGGTCACCGTGGTCGCGCTGCGCTCGCGGCTCGCGCCGAAGGCGCCGAGCCGGATCGTGGGCGGGTCCCAGGAGGCCGCCGAGGGTGCCGCTGCCGGCGCTCCGGCCGACTTCGCCGGGTCGGACGCCGCCGCGGGGTCGGAGGTTTCCGGTGCCCCTGCCGCTTCCGGGGCTTCCGGCGCCTCCGCCGGCGAGGCGCCGGGGGCTCCGCAGGCCGCGGCGCGGAAGCCGCAGGCCGGACGGGTCACGAGGGTGGACCGGGACCCGGTCGAGCACCGCTCGAACCGGCCGTCCGCCCACCCCGCGGGCCCCGGTCCGCAGGCCGCCGGAGAGCGTGGCATCGGTCACCGCACGCCGGTGACGGTGGACTGATCCGGCGGAATACGTCACCATGGAGCGTCGTTAGCACTCACTGAGTCAGAGTGCCAGGAGGAAATTCGTGCCGACCTACCAGTACCAGTGCACCGAGTGCGGCGAGGGCCTCGAGGCCGTGCAGAAGTTCACCGATGACGCCCTGACCGAGTGCCCCAGCTGCAAGGGACGCCTGAAGAAGGTGTTCTCCGCTGTGGGCATCGTCTTCAAGGGCTCGGGCTTCTACCGGAACGACAGCCGCGGCGCGTCGTCCAGCAGCACCCCCGCCTCGAAGCCGGCCTCGACCACGTCGACGGCCGCTTCCACCCCTGCTCCGGCCGCCGCCCCGGCGTCGAGCAGCAGCCCGGCTGCCTGACCGCCGCCCGCATCGCACGAGGCCCCGCCGCCGTTCCGGCAGCGGGGCCTTCGGCTTGTCCGGGCCCGTGACCCGGTCCGGCATCCACAGGCTGTGGGCGGAGGGCGGCCCGTAGGGTTGGGGCCATGGTGAACGCAGAGATCGGTGTCATCGGCGGTTCGGGCTTCTACTCCTTCCTGGAGGACGTCTCCGAGCTCCAGGTGGACACCCCGTACGGGGCGCCCAGCGACTCCCTGTTCCTCGGCGAGCTGGCCGGCCGCCAGATCGCCTTCCTGCCCCGCCACGGGCGCAGCCACAAGGTCCCGCCCCACAAGATCAACTACCGTGCCAACCTGTGGGCGCTCCGCTCGGTCGGCGTGCGGCAGGTGCTGGGGCCGTGCGCGGTCGGCGGCCTGCGGACCGAGTACGGGCCGGGCACGCTGCTGGTCCCGGACCAGCTGGTCGACCGTACGAAGAGCCGCGCCCAGACCTTCTTCGACGGCGAGCCCCTGCCCGACGGCACCGTGCCCAACGTCGTGCACACCACCTTCGCGGACCCGTACTGCCCGGCCGGGCGGGCGGCGGCCATGGGGGCGGCGCGCGGGCGGGGCTGGGAGCCGGTGGACGGCGGCACGATGGTGGTGATCGAGGGGCCGCGGTTCTCGACCCGCGCCGAGTCGCGGTTCCACACCGCGATGGGCTGGTCGGTGGTCGGCATGACCGGGCACCCCGAGGCCGTGCTCGCCCGTGAGCTGGGCCTCTGCTACACCTCGATGGCGCTGGTCACGGACCTGGACGCGGGGGCCGAGACGGGCGAGGGGGTCTCGCACACCGAGGTGCTGAAGGTGTTCGGCGAGAACATCGGCCGGCTGCGCGAGGTGCTCTTCGACGCGGTGGCGGCCCTGCCGGCCACCGAGGCCCGGGACTGCCTGTGCACGCGCGTGCACGACGGCTGGGACCTGGGCATCGAACTGCCGTAGCGGGCGGTTTCACCTGCGGGGGTGAGTGAGTTGTCCACATCGCCCGGGGCGTCCACAGGTGCGGGCGGGGTGGTGGGTCGGGGGTGGATCGTGAGGGGTGTCCGGGCGACGGGTCCGGGCTTCGAAGTCCCTCACGACGGGCGGTGTTCCGCATGTCCTCCTGCACTCCGGTGTACCGGTCCTCTCCGGCCTCGGCCCCCGGGTCCTCCCGGTCCTCCCTGACCTGCCGGCCTTCCCCGGCCTTCCCGGCGTCCCCGACCTCCCCGGCCTTCCCGGCCTCCCCGCCTCCCGCGTCCGCCCGGGCCGGGTCTTCCGTCGCGGGTCCTCCGGCCGCGTGTCCGCCGCCGCGGGCGGTTCCCGCCTTCGCTCCGCTGCGGGCCGGGCGGGGCGGGGACCGGCTGCGCAGGGCGGTGCGGCGCAGGCGGCGGGTGCCCGCCGCGGGCCTGGCCGTGGCCGCGGCCGCACTGGCCCTCACGGGGCCCGAGGCACAGGCCTCGCGGACCGGGCCGCCGCCCCCGGTGCCACCGCCCCGGCCCGCCGCGGTGCGGCTGGTGTCGGCGCCCGTGCGGATCGCGGACGCGGCGACGGTCCGGCTGCTGCGGGCCGGGGACCGGGTCGACGTCGTGGCCGCGGGCGGTCCGGGAGCCCCCGGGGGGTTCGGGCCGGACGGCGGGCGGCCCCGGGTGGTGGCCGCGGCGGCGCGGGTGGCCTCGGTTCCCCGGCCCGGGCCGGAGCAGGCTGATGCCGGCGGGGCCCTCGTGGTGCTGTCCGTGCCCCGGGAGACGGCCCGGGAGCTGGTTGCCGCGGGTGCGGTGTCCCGACTGGCGGTGGCGCTGTGCTGATTCGTACAGGTGCACAGGCAAGTCAGCTGAATGCGTGCACGGATTGGACAGGCACGGCCTCGACTGCCGTAGCTTTCGGAGGCGTTGATTCCGCCCCTTGCACCTACGACACACGCAGCACCTGCGGAGAGAGGCTCAGTGGTGAGCGACAAGAAGAAGCAGAAGGAGAGCGTCCTGGCGGGCTTCAAGGCCTTCCTGATGCGCGGGAACGTGGTGGACCTCGCGGTGGCCGTGGTCATCGGCGCCGCGTTCACCAACATCGTCAACTCGGTGGTGAAGGGCATCATCGGCCCGCTGGTCGGCGCGATCGGCACCCGGAGCCTGGACGCCTACTCCTCCTGCCTCAAGGGCAAGTGCGGGGTCGATCCGGCGACCGGGGAGCCCATCGGCGTGAACATCCTGTGGGGCTCGGTGCTGAACGCCACGCTGACCTTCCTGATCACCGCGGCCGTCGTCTACTTCCTGATGGTCCTGCCGATGTCCAAGTACCTGGCCCGGCAGGAGGCCCGCCGCAAGGCGAAGGAAGGGGTGCAGGAGACCCTGGAGGTCACCGAGCTGGTGGTGCTCAAGGAGATCCGGGACGCCCTGGTCACCCAGCGCAACGGCTCCGGGGACGGCCAGGTCAGCCGCCAGACGAGCTGATCCGGCCGGCGGCTCAGATGTGGTGGGGCGGCTTCTCGTCGAGGAACCGCGCGAGGTCGGCGGCGCTGTTGCCGTCGGCGGGCGGGCGCTCGCCCCACCCCCGGTCGGTGTCGTCCGAGGACTGCTGGTCCAGCGGGTCGTCGAACACCAGCCTCGGCTTCGGCCGGGGGGCCGCTGCGGGCTTCGGACGGGGGCCGGGGGCGGGGGCGCTGCTCATGCCTCCAGGGTACGGCCGGCTCCGGCCGGGCTCAGCTGGGTGCCTCCGCGCCCGGGCGGGCGTAGAACCACCAGCACACGGCCAGGCAGGTCGCGTAGAAGCCGATGAACATCCACAGCGCGGTCGTGACCTCCAGGTTCGCGAACATCGCCGGGATGAAGAAGAACCCGTACGCGGCGATGGCGGAGGAGAAGCCGGTGACGGCGCCCGCCTCCATCTCGGACTGCTTGAGCGCCGCGGCCTCGGCCTCGGGCCCCTGTCCGGCGGCGGCCCGGGCGTGCTGGTCCCGGAAGATCACGGGGATCTGGCGGAAGGTGGAGCCGTTGCCCAGGCCCGAGAAGAAGAAGGCCGCGACGAAGCCGGCGAAGAAGGTCCAGAAGCTGCCCCGGTCGGAGCCCGCGGGGAGGGCGAAGATCACCACGACCAGCGAGGCGGCCATGCCCACGAAGGAGAGCAGGGTGACCCTGGCCCCGCCCATCCGGTCGGACAGCCAGCCGCCCGCCCAGCGCATGAGGGCGCCCACGAGCGGGCCGATCCAGGCGTAGGTGGTGGCCTGGTAGCCCTGGGACTCGAAGTTGTTCTTGATCAGCAGGGGCAGGCCCGCGGCGAAGCCGATGAAGGACCCGAAGGTGCCGACGTAGAGCCAGGTCATCAGCCAGTTGTGCTTCCGCCGGAAGATGATCTTCTGCTGGCTGAAGGGGGCGGCGGCCACCTTGAGGTCGTTCATCAGGAACCAGGCCAGCAGCGCCATGACGACCAGCAGCGGGACCCAGAGGAACGCGCCGTTCTGCAGCCAGATCTCGGTGTCCTTCTTGCTGTCGTGCTGGGGGTCCCCGGCGGGGGCGCCGAGCACCGCGGCCGTGACCACCAGGGGGGCCACCAGCTGGACCACGCTGACCCCGAGGTTGCCCAGGCCGCCGTTGAGGCCGTTGGCGCTGCCCTTCTCCCGCTTGGGGAAGAAGAATCCGATGTTCGCCATCGAGGAGGCGAAGTTGGCGCCGCCGATGCCGCAGACGGCCGCGATCAGCACCATCTCCCAGTAGGGCGTGCCGGTGTCCTGGAGTGCGAAACCCAGCCACAGCATCGGCACGACCAGCACGATCGTGCTGAAGGCGGTGAACTTCCGCTCCCCGTAGATCGGGCCGATGAAGGTGTAGAGGATCCGGAAGGTGCCGCCGGTGATGCCCGGGACGGCTGTCAGCCAGAACAGCTGGGACTTGGAGAAGCCGAAGCCCACGTCGCCGAGCTTGACCACGGTCACCGACCAGACCTGCCAGACCACGAAGCCGAGCATCAGGGCGGGGACCGAGATCCACAGGTTGCGCTGGGCGACCTTGCGCCCGGTGGACTGCCAGAAGCCGTCGTCCTCGGGGCGCCAGTCCCCGATCGTGGTGCCGGGGCGGTAGGAGTCCGCCCGGTGCGAGCGGACCGGCGCGGGGTTGGTGCGTATCGACATGGTCATCGGTCCTTGGGGTCGAGGAGCCACAGTCCCAGCACGACGAGGAAGGACAGGACCAGGAATCCCGCCCCCCACCAGGCCGTGGTGGTGTTTCCCTTCATCCACTCGTTGACGGTCACGGTCAGCCCCCACAGCTGGCCGACGACCACGGTGAGGGCGAGGGCCAGCCGGCCCGTGAGCTTCGAGGAGCGCTCGGGCTCCTGCTCGGTGCCGGCTCCGGGGCCCGGGCCGGTGCGCCGGATCCGGGGGTCTCCGTAGCCGCTGGTGGCGCGGATCTGCGGATAGCGCTCGCGCACGGGCCGGTTGAGCCGCGGCTGTGCGCTGCCGGGCCGGTATGCGGGCCGCGGCGGCAGCGGGTCGTCGGTCAGGTCCGCCTGCTCGCTCATGTCCGCCTGCTCTCGTCGACGCGGTCCGCACCGGGGCAGCCGAGCCGGGCGGCCGTCTCGGGGCGGGTCTCGCTGAACTGCCGGCACAGGGCCTCCCTGGCCGGTTCTCCGGACCGGGCGGTGGCCACGGCCCAGACACTGCCGTCGGCCTCCTCGGTGAGGAAGACCCGGGGCAGCGGTCGGGGCGGCGGACCGGCGGTGACCTCTCCGGTGCGCGCGTCGAAGACCCCTTCGTGGCAGGGGCAGTACAGCTCGCCCGCGGGGCCGCGGTCCTCGCGCCAGAGCACGGCGCAGGCCAGGTGGGTGCAGACGGCCGAGTAGCCGACGAGGGTGCCGTCCGGGAGGCGTACGGCCAGGGCCCGGTCCTCGTCTCCGGGGAAGCGGAAGGCCACGGACTCGCCGGGCTCCAGCCGGTCGGTGACCTTCTTGGCCTGGGGAGCGGTCTCGCTGTCCCCGTGCCGGTGCAGGATGCCGGCGGCCACCCCGATCCCGCCGATGGCGAGGCCGCCGGAGACGGTGGCCACGATCCGCAGGTAGTCGCGGCGGGTGGTGAGGGAGTCGGCGCTGATGCGGTCGCGCAGGTGCGCCTGCGCCGCGTCCCCGTCGGGTTCCCCGCCGGCGGAGGGGGCGGGCTGTTCGGTGACGCTCATCGGACGTCCACTCCATTGATCTCCACGACGGGGAGCCCGCCGGGCACGGGCCACTGGACCTTGTCGGCGGGGACGACCATGGCCACGCCGGTGCTGACGACCACGTCGCCGAAGGCGAAGGAGTCGGCCACCTGCACTCCGGGGCGCTCGGCGCGGAGTTCCTCGAGGGTGCCGTAGAAGAGGGCGCCGGTGGGGCAGACGGTGGCGCACATGGGCGCGAGCCCGTAGGCGGTGCGGTCGTAGCAGAGGTTGCACTTCATCTGGAGCTTCGCCTGGAGGTCGATCTTCGGGACTCCGAAGGGGCAGGCGTTGACGCAGTTGGCGCAGCCGATGCAGCGGGTGGTGTCGGCCTGCTGCACCACTCCGTCGGCGGTCACGAGGATCGCGTCGGCGGGGCAGACCTCCGCGCAGGGGGCGACCGGGTCCTCGCAGTGCATGCAGACGGTGGGAAGGGAGGCGACGGAGCGGCCGGGTTCGGTGTAGTCGAGGTGGATCATCGACTTGCCGCGGTGGGAGTCGCATTCGCGGCAGGCGGAGACGCAGGCCTGGCAGCCGATGCACCGGCCCGGATCGATGAAGATCGTTTTGCCCATCATGGCCGGGGTCAGCTCCTCTCGGCCGTGCCACGGCCCTGGGAGGACGTGGGCGGCAGGGGGTCGGTGCGGGACACCTGGGTCTCCGGGTACGCCACGTGCCCGGGGGCGGTGGGCGGGGGCGGCACCTCGTCCACGCGCTCGGCCGGCTCGATCCGGGCGGCGCAGACCTTGTACTCGGGGATCTTCGAGCGGGGGTCGAGGGCGTCCAGGGTGAGGGCGTTCGCGGCCGTCGGGACCGGCCAGTGGTACGGGACGAAGATGGTGTCGGGCCGGATGGCCTCGGTGACCAGGGCGGGGAACACCTCGCTGCCGCGGCGGGTGACGACGCGCACCGGGTCGCCGTTGCGGAAGCCGTGCGAGGGGTGGACCTCCACCCAAGGGCGCGGGGTCTGCTCGACGAGGGCGCCCAGGCGGCGGGTCTGGTTGCCGGAGAGGAAGTGGGCGACGGTGCGCCCGGTGGTGAGGGAGAGGGGGTACTCCTCGGTGTAGGGGTCCATCGGCGGGTGCCATTCGACGACCTGCATGTGGATCTTGCCGTCGGGGTGGGCGGTACGGCCGTCCTCGAACAGCCGGGGGGTGCCCGGGTGGTCGGTGGACGGGCAGGGCCAGGCGATGCCTCCGGTCTCCTCCAGCCGGTCGTAGGTGATGCCGTAGTAGTCGTTGACGGTGCCGGCGGAGGCGATGCGCAGTTCCTCGAACACCTCGCGGGAGCCGGGGAAGTCGAATTTGGCCCCCACCCCCAGCCGCCGGGCGAGTTCGCACATGACCCAGGTGTCGGTGCGTACCCCGGCGGGGGGTTCCTGGGCCTTGTTGTGCTTGACCACCCGGGCCTCGGCGTTGGCCATCACGCCCTCGTCCTCGGCCCAGGTGGTGACGGGGAAGACCACGTGTGCGTTGGCCGCGGTTTCGGAGAGGAAGAAGTCGAATTGGGCGTGGAACTCGGTGGCGTCGTACCCCTCCTTGACCACTGCGTAGTGGGGCAGGGAGACGAAGGGGTTGTTGCAGACGCCGATCAGGCCGCGGATCTCGCGGCGTTGCATCTGCCAGACCATTTCCATCATGGAGGTGCCGGCGGGCGGGAGTTCGGACTCCTCGATCCCCCAGATCTCGCAGATCTGGCGGCGGTGGTCGGCGTTGGTGATCGACCGTCCGCCGGGGAGGAGGTCGGCCTTCTGGCCGTGCTCGCGGCCGCCCTGGCCGTTGCCCTGGCCGGTGATGGTGCCGTAACCGGCCCCGGGCCTGCCCAGGTTGCCGGTGGCGACGCAGAGGTTGATCACGGAGAGGCAGTTCTCGACGCCCTGGGAGTGGTGTTCGATGCCGCGGGCGTGCCAGGCCATGGCCTTGTCCGCGCCGGCGAAGGCGCGGGCGACCTGGACGATCTGCTCGGCGGGGATGCCGCAGATCTCGGCGGCCCGCTCCGGCGGGTATTCGGAGGCCTTGTCGCGGACCTCCTCCCAGCCCGTGGTGTGGGCGCCGACGTAGGCCTCGTCGTCCATCCCCTCCTTGACCACCACGTTCAGGACGGAGTTGAAGAAGGCGGAGTCGGTGCCGGGCTTGAGGGCCACGTGGATGTCGGCGGTGCGGGCGATCGCCGTCTCCCGCGGGTCCACCACGATCAGCGTGGCTCCCCGGTCCCGGGCCCCCCACAGGTACTGGGTCATCACGGGGAAGCACTCCCCCACGTTGGACCCGGCGATGAGCAGGCAGTCGGTGAGGAGGATGTCGGAGAAGGGGTTGGCGGCGCGGTCGATGCCGAAGGCGAGCTTGTTGGCGCCCGCGGCGCTGACCATGCAGAGCCGTCCGTTGTAGTCCACGTGCCGGGTCTTGAGGGCGACCCGGGCGAACTTGCCCACCAGATACGTCTTCTCGGAGAACAGGCTGGCGCCGCCGAGCATGCCGAAGGCGTCGTTGCCGTACGTGCTCTGGATCCGCCGGATCTCGGAGACCGTGAAGTCGAGGGCCTCCTCCCAGGAGGCCTCCCGGAAGGGCTCCGAGCGGGAGCGGCGCATCAGCGGGGCGGTCAGCCGGTCGGGGTGGTTGACCTGCTGATAGGCGTTGATGCCCTTGGGGCACAGCCGCATCCGGTTGATGTCGTGGTTGCGGGGCTCCACGCCGAAGACCTTGCCGCCGCTGTCCACCCGCAGGTACATGCCGCACTGCACCCCGCAGAAGCAGCAGTGGGTGGGCACGAGGGTCTCGCCGTTCTGGTCGGCGTGCCACCGGTCGGCGGGGATGCCGCCGGCATCGCGGAAGTTGCGGGTGCCGGGCGGGGCGATGGAGGGGTCGACGGGCAGCGGGCGCGGCGGGTGGGCGGCGGTCACTTGGTGAAGCCCTTCTTGACGTGGGTCAGGTAGGCGTTGCCGCGCAGCACGCGCTTGCAGCGCGGGCAGTACTCGGCCCAGGCGTCGAAGTCGAGCTTCAGGTCGCGCATGGTGCCGCGCAGGTTCTCCACGTACGGCGCGGTGTCCACGGGCTCCCCGCAGCGCCTGCAAGTGAAGATCTGCTCGTCCTGGCGGGCGGTGTACTTGAAGAGCTGCATGCCGACGGCCGCGGGCCGCTGGACGATGTGGAAGAACTTCCCGAACGGGATGTAGATGAGGGTGAAGACCACCGAGACCATGTGCAGCACGGCCAGGAACTCGTAGCCGCCGCCGTGCAGGAAGATCGAGGAGAAGGTGAGGAGGAGGCCGGTCACGGAGATGACGATGAGCAGGATCAGCGGCAGCAGGTCGTAGGCGAAGCGCTGGCCGGTGATGGCCCCGCGGTCCTTCATCCGCCGCCACAGGAAGTACGAGGCCCCGGGGATGACGAGGACGGCGGCCACGTCCAGGCCGTGGAACATGAGCCAGCCGATGAGGTTCAGGGAGTCGAAGCCGAGGACCTTGAACCCCCAGATGCGCATCTCGTAGCCGGGGCCGGAGCCGCTGCCGGAGGTGAAGGTGAACCAGCCCCAGGTGAGCGGGAAGGTGATCAGCGCGGCGAGGATGCAGCCCCAGAAGATCAGCTGGTGGGCGGCCCAGCGGGCGTGGGAGCGGGCGCCGAGGAACTTCTGGAAGCCCAGGTAGGTGGCGGCCATCTTGGGCAGGGCGGTGGGGGCCTTGCGGAAGTTGGCGGCCGAGAAGAGGCTGCCGAATCCCTTGGCGAACAGCCTGCGCGCACCCGGGGAGGAGACCCACACGGTGTAGCGGTAGGCGACGCCGAAGGCGAGAAAGACGGTGGCCACGGCGTACGGCAGCAGGGCCGAGTCGAAGTCCCGCAGGAACCGGCTGCCGAGCACGATGGCGGCGACGAGCAGGAGGGAGACGGCGGTGCCGGCGAGGGTGGCCCGCGCGGTGACGGAGCGCCCGGCCGGCGCGGGTACGGGGTCCGCGGCGGGCGGCGGGGCGGCGGCTACTGCTTCTGAGGGCTCGGACACAGGACCACGCTAGGTGGTCTGTACCGATTCGTCCCGTTGTGGTGGGGCGAACGCTGGGCCGAACGGGGGACCCGGCAGGTCCGGCCGACCCGCCGGACCCGTCAGACGGCCGTGAGCCCCTGGGCCTGGAACAGGGCTTTCGCGTCGGCGACCTGCTGCGGGCCGGGGGACGGGGTGCCGCGGAGCGTGAACTCCCTGCCGAGCGCCTCCCACTTGGCCTCGCCCAGCTTGTGGAAGGGCAGCACGTCCACGCGGGAGACGTTGCCGAGGGATCCGGCGAAGCGGGCCACGCCCTCGATCTCGGCGGGGGCGTCGGTGAGCCCGGGCACCAGCACGTAGCGCAGGTGCACCTCCTTGCCGAGGCCGGCGAGGCGGCGGGCGAAGTCGAGCGTGGGCCGGAGCGGGCGGCCGGTGACCTTGCGGTAGGTGGCGGGGTCCCAGGCCTTGATGTCGAGGAGGACGAGGTCGGTGTCGCGCAGCAGGGCATCGGTGGCGCGGACCCCGAGGAAGCCGGAGGTGTCCAGGGCGGTGTGCAGGCCCAGTTCGTGCTTCATGCGGTGCAGCAGTTCGCCCGTGAACACGGGCTGGAGGAGCGGTTCGCCTCCGGAGACGGTGGCCCCGCCTCCGGAGACCTCGATGAACCGCCGGTACTTGGCGGCCTCGGCGATGACCGCGTCGGCCGAGGTGCGCGTGCCGGCCCGCATCCGCCAGGTGTCGGGGTTGTGGCAGTACAGGCAGGTGAGGGGACAGCCGGAGAGGAAGGTGACGAAGCGGGTGCCGGGGCCGTCCACCCCGGTCGACAGGTCCCAGGAGTGCACCGAGCCCTCGCTGGGCCGCCGGGTGGCGGCGGCAGCGGGGGTCCGCCCGCCGCAGGCGGCGGGGCGGCGGGCGGGGCCCACGGGGAGGTCCGGACCGAGGAGGGCGGTCATGGCAGTGCTCCGTTCCCGGTGCGAGGCTCTAGAGCGAGCCGTGGAAGGTGCGGTTCAGCACGTCGAGCTGCTGGTCGCGGGTGAGGCGGACGAAGTTCACCGCGTATCCGCTGACGCGGATGGTGAGCTGCGGGTGGTTCTCGGGGTGCGCCATGGCGTCCTCCAGCACCGCGCGGTTGAGGACGTTGACGTTCATGTGGAAGCCGTCGCTCGCCATGTAGCCGTCGAGCACGCCCGCCAGGTTCGCGATCCGCTCCTCGGGGGTGCGCCCCAGGCCGTCGGGGGTGACCGTGCTGGTCAGCGAGATCCCGTCCTCGGCGTCCTCGTACGGGAGCTTGGCCACCGACAGGGCCGAGGCGACGTAGCCGTGGGTGTCGCGGCCGTTCATCGGGTTGGCGCCCGGGGAGAACGGCTCGCCCGCGCGGCGGCCGTCGGGGGTGTTGCCGGTCTTCTTTCCGTAGACCACGTTGGAGGTGATGGTCAGGACGGACTGGGTGTGCTCGGCGTTCCGGTAGGTCGGGTGCCGGCGCACCTTGCGCATGAACTCCTCGACCAGCCACACCGCGATGTCGTCCGCCCGGTCGTCGTTGTTCCCGTAGGCCGGGTACTCCCCCTCCACCGTGTAGTCGGTGGCCAGGCCCGTCGCGTCGCGGTGGACGGTGACCCTGGCGTGCTTGATGGCGGACAGCGAGTCCGCGGCCACCGACAGGCCGGCGATGCCGCAGGCCATGGTGCGGCGCACGTCGCGGTCGTGCAGGGCCATCTCGAGGCGCTCGTACGCGTACTTGTCGTGCATGTAGTGGATGACGTTGAGGGCGTGGACGTACGTGCTCGCCAGCCATTCCATCTGCGCGTCGAACTTCTCCATCACCTCCTCGTAGTCCAGGACTTCGAGGCCCCCGGCCGCCGCCGAGCGCAGCGCGCCGGTCTCGGGTCCGACCTGGGCCCCGGACTTCTCGTCCCGGCCGCCGTTGATCGCGTAGAGGAGCGTCTTGGCGAGGTTCACGCGGGCGCCGAAGAACTGCATCTGCCGGCCCACCGGCATGGCCGAGACGCAGCAGGCGATGGCCGTGTCGTCGCCGAACCGCGGGCGCATCAGCTCGTCGGACTCGTACTGCACCGAGGAGGTGTCGATCGAGACGCGCGCGCAGAACTCCTTGAAGCCCCGGGGCAGCCGCGGGGACCAGAAGACGGTCATGTTGGGCTCGGGGGCCGGGCCGAGGTTGTAGAGGGTCTGGAGGTAGCGGAAGGAGGTCCGGGTGACCAGCGGGCGGCCGTCCTCGCCCATGCCAGCGATGGACTCGGTGACCCAGGTCGGGTCCCCGGAGAACAGCTCGTCGTACTCCGGGGTGCGCAGGAAGCGGACGATGCGGAGCTTGATGATGAAGTCGTCCACGAGCTCCTGGGCCTGCTCCTCGGTGAGCAGCCCGGCCTCGATGTCGCGCTGGAGGTAGACGTCCACGAAGGTGGAGGTGCGGCCCAGGGACATCGCGGCGCCGTTCTGCTCCTTCACCGCGGCCAGGTAGGCGAAGTACAGCCACTGGATGGCCTCGCGGCCGGTCCGGGCCGGGCCCGAGATGTCGTGGCCGTACGAGGCCGCCATGGCCTTCAGCTCGCCCAGGGCCCGCAACTGCTCGGCGAGTTCCTCGCGCAGCCGGATGGTCTCCTCCAGGGAGCGCGGGCCGGCGGGCAGGGAGTCGAGCCCGGCCCGCTCCGCCTTCTTGACCTCGATGAGGCGGTCCACGCCGTAGAGGGCCACGCGCCGGTAGTCGCCGATGATGCGGCCGCGTCCGTAGGCGTCGGGCAGGCCGGTGATGACCCCGGCCTTGCGGGCGGCGCGGATCTCCGGGGTGTACGCGTCGAAGACGCCGGCGTTGTGGGTCTTGCGGTACTCGGTGAAGACCTTCTCCAGTTCGGCCGAGACCGGGTACCCGTAGGTCTCCAGGGCTCCGGCGACCATGCGCCAGCCCCCGTACGGCATGATCGCGCGCTTGAGCGGGGCATCCGTCTGGAGGCCGACGATCAGTTCCTTGTCGCGGTCGATCCAGCCGGGGGCGTGGGCGGTGATCGAGGAGGGGATGTCGTGGGCGATGTCGTAGACGCCCTTGGCGCGCTCCTCGGGGAACTTCTCCGTGATCGCCCGCCACACGGCGGTGGTGCGCTCGGTGGGCCCGGCGAGGAAGGAGTCGTCGCCCTCGTACGGGGTGTAGTTCTGCTGGATGAAATCGCGGACGTCGATGGCATCGCGCCACAGGCCGCCCCGGAAGCCCTTCCAGGCCTCGCCGGTCACCGTTGCTTCCGCAGGAGTGGCAGTCATCGCCGGCACCTTCCTCAGTCGCCTCATTGCTTGCCTTGCCTCCATTGCACGCCCTTTGATCGATCATTTGGCGCCGCATTGGTCCCCGATCGAAGACCGGAGGTCCCTCCCGAGCCCGGCCAACCCCGGAGGCACCCCCTCCGACCTGCGCCTTCACCCGGGACCAAAGCCCCCTGTGCGCTTGTGAATGCATTCACAAGAAAATGCGGGGGCGACGACCGGAGCCGTCGCCCCCGCAGGGCCTGCCGGGGAGCGCTCCCCGCGGCCGGCCTAGCTCGGGGCCTCGGCGCCCTTGCGGGCGTAGAACCACCAGGCCACGACCACGCAGCTGGCGTAGAAGCCCACGAAGCCCCACATCGCGCTGGTCACCGCGAAGTTCGCGAACATCGCCGGGATGAAGAAGAAGCCGTACGCGGCGATCGCGGCCGTGAAACCGGTGACGGCGCCCGACTCGATCTCCGCCTGCCGCAGGGCGGCCGCGTACTGCGGGGTGCCCTCGGTGAGCCCCTTCAGGTGCTGCCCGCGGAAGATCACCGGGATCTGCCGGAAGGTGGAGCCGTTGCCGATGCCGGAGAAGAAGAACGCGGCCAGGAAGCAGAGGAAGAAGCCGGTGAAGTCGCCCTGCGAGGAGCCCTGCGGCAGGAAGGTGATCACACCGATGATCGAGCCCGCCATGCCCACGAAGGACAGGATCGTCACCCGCGCCCCGCCGAGCCGGTCCGCGATCCAGCCGCCCGCCCAGCGCGCCAGCGCCCCCAGGGCCGGGCCCATCCAGGCGTACGTGGCGACCGGATACGCCGGGAAGGTGGTCTTGATGAGCAGCGGCAGGGCGGCCGCGAAGCCGATGAACGAGCCGAAGGTGCCGACGTAGAGCCAGGTCATCAGCCAGTTGTGCTTGCGCTTGAAGATGATCTTCTGCTGGCTGAAGGGGGTGGAGGCCACCTTCAGGTCGTTCTGCCCGAACCAGGCCGCCAGCGCCAGGACCACCAGCACGGGGACCCACACGAAGGCCGCGTTCTGCAGGTAGATCTCCGAGCCGTCGGCCTTCTTCTGGCCCGCGCCGAGGGCGAGCACGGAGGTGGTGATGAGGATCGGGGTCAGCAGCTGCACCACGGAGACGCCCAGGTTCCCGAGCCCGCCGTTGATGCCGGTCGCGTTGCCCTTCTCCTGCTTCGGGTAGAAGAAGCCGATGTTCGCGAGGGACGAGGAGAAGTTGGCGCCGCCGATGCCGCAGAGGGCGGCGATCGCAATCATGACCCCGTACGGGGTGTCCGGGTCCTGTACGGCGAACCCGAGCCAGATCAGCGGCACGACCAGCACCACGGTGGACAGCGCGGTGAACCGCCGCTGGCCGACCATCGGGCCCAGGAAGGTGTAGAGGATCCGGGCGGTGCCGCCGGTGAGCCCGGGGACCGCGGTCAGCCAGAACAGCTGGGACTGGCTGAAGCCGAAGCCCACGTCCTTGAGGCTGGTGGCGGTGATGCTCCAGACCTGCCAGACCACGAAGGCCACGAGCAGGGCCGGCACCGCGATCCACAGGTTCCGGGTGGCGACCTTCCGGCCGGTGGTCCGCCAGAAGGCGGGGTCCTCCGGAGTCCAGTCGGTGATCGTGCGGCCGGGCCGGTACTGGGCGGGGTCGGGTGACGGGGAACGGGTGTCCGTGGCGGCCGGGGACACGGCCGGCGGGGCGGAACTCATGGCGCGTTCCTTTGCAGAGGTGCAGGATGCGTCGGTCCGCAGCCCGCGGGGATGCAGCCCTCGGTGCGAGCTGCCTTACCCGTCCAGTCAACGCGGCGCGCTCCGGCCGCCCCAGAGGCGAACGCACCCGCGCCCGCGGGACCAAGTCCCATGCCCGGCAGTGCGTTCGTACCCCCGCCGGCGCCCCGCGACCACCCGGCGGCGCGCGTCCGGGCTGCTGATCCGCGCCGCCCGTGCTGTGCTGGACGGATGGCGTATCAAACGATGACCGCCCGCAGCCGCGACGAGGCGCACCGGGCCGCGACCCCGCTGGAGCTCTTCTTCGACCTGTGCTTCGTGGTGGCCGTGGCCCAGGCGGGCCGGCAGCTGGTCCACGCCCTCGCCGAGGGCCATCCCGGCACGGGGATCACCGGCTACCTCTTCGTCTTCTTCGGCGTGTGGTGGGCCTGGATGAACTTCACCTGGTTCGCCTCCGCCTACGACACCGACGACGTGCCGTACCGGGTGGCCACCCTGGTCCAGATCTCCGGCGTGCTCGTCTACTCCGCCGGGATCCCGCGCGCCTTCAACGACAACGACTGGACCATCGCGGTCATCGGCTACCTCATCATGCGCCTGGCCCTCACCGTCCAGTGGCTGCGGGCCGCGGCCGGGGAGCGCGGCCCGGCCCGGCGCTGCGCCCTGACGTACGCGGTGGGGCTGGTGATCTGCCAGGCCGGCTGGACGGCGATGCTCGCCGCCCCGGAGTCCTCCCGCAAGTGGCTCTTCCTGGTGCTGGTCGCGGCCGAGCTGATGGTGCCGGTGGTGGCCGAGCGCTCGTACCAGACCCAGTGGCACGCCCACCACATCGCCGAGCGGTACGGGCTGTTCACCCTCATCGTGCTGGGCGAGACGATCGCGGCGGCCACGGTGGCCGTGCAGTCGGCCGTCGACGAGCACGAGGCGCTCTCCGAGCTGCTGCCGATCGCGGCCGGCGGGCTGCTGCTGGTGTTCGCCGCCTGGTGGATCTACTTCGCGGTCCCGGTGCACGAGCGGCTGACCTCCAACCGGGAGTCCATCCCGTGGGGTTACGGGCACTTCGTGATCCTGGGCGCGGCCGCGGCGATCGGGGCGGGCATCGAGGTGGCCGTCGAGCACGCGGTGGGCAAGGCGCACGTCTCGACCCTGGCGGCGAACGCGGCGGTGACCGTGCCGGTGGCGCTCTTCCTGCTGGCGGTCTGGATGCTGCACTCCCGGCACTTCAAGCGGGGCCCGGCCCAGCAGGCGGTGCTGCCGGCTTCGGCGGCGGCCGTGCTGCTGTGCACGTTCAGCGGTACGTACGCGGTCCTGTGGGCGGGTCTGGTGGCCGCGCTCGCCGTCGGGGTGGGCGTCGCCCTCGCGGAGCACCCGCGCCGCGCAGCCATGTGACGGTGCGGCCGCGTCAATCTGCGGGCCGCGTCAACGCCAAACCGGCCGGGGCTCACTCGTTGGCGGGAATCTGGGCCCGCCGGGCCCGCACCTGCGGGCCCGGCGGCGTTCTGGAGCTGAGGATGACGCCCGGCAACAGGAAGAGGTGCGGCCATGACCATCCCGGCGCAGGGCCCGGCACACGGCCCCCACGGCCCCCGCCCGAACCCGGACCCCGGCCGGCGGACCCGCCCGGCGGCGGAAGGTTCCGCCGCCCCGGACGTGCCCGACCTGGCCGACCCCGCCTTCTGGCAGGGGCCCCCCGCCCACCGGCTGGCGGCCTTCGCCCGGCTGCGCGCCCTCGACGGCCCGGTGTACGTGGCCGAGGGCCGGGGCCGCGGCCACTGGGCCCTGGTCCGGCACGCCGACGTGCAGGAGGCCAGCCGGCTGCCCAAGGTGTTCGCCAGCGCCCCCGGGGTCACCACCCCCGAGCCGGCCCGCTGGGTGCGCGCCCTGTTCGGGGACTCGATGGTCAACCTGGACGGCCCCGACCACGCCCGACTGCGCAAGATCGTGCAGCGCGCCTTCACCCCGCGGCTGCTGGCCGAGGCGGAGCGGGACATCGACGCGGTGGCCGCGCGGATCGTGGACGACATGCTGGCCCAGCGGCCGGACGAGTTCGTCGCCGCGGTCTCCTCCCGGCTGCCGCTGGAGGTCATCTGCAACATGATGGGCATCCCGGAGCGGTTCCGGCCGGAGATCGCCGACCGGGTCAACCACGCCTCCGAGAACATCGGGGTGGAGCGCGGTCTCGCGGCCCGCCTGCGGATGCCCGGCCGCGGGCTGCGCGCCCTGGCCCGCATGCAGCGGATGGTGGCCGGCATCGGCCGGGACCGCCGCCGCAACCCCACCGGGGACCTGATCTCGGCGCTGGTCTGCGCGAACGTGGACGGGCAGGCCCTCGGGGCCCGGCAGCTGGGCGCGTTCTTCTCGCTGCTGATGGTCGCGGGGGTGGAGACCACCCGCAACGCCATCACCCACGGCCTGGCCCTGCTCACCGACCATCCGGACCAACGGGACCTGCTGGCCTCGGACTTCGACGCGTACGCCGACGGGGCGGTGGACGAGATGATCCGGCACTCGACGCCGATCATCCAGTTCCGCCGGACGGTGGCCGCCGAACACACCCTGGGCGGGCGGACCTTCCGGCCCGGCGAGAAGGTGGTCCTCTACTACGCCTCCGCCAACCGCGACGAGGCCGTCTTCGGCCCCGACCCGGACGCCTTCGACATCACCCGCAGCCCCAACCCGCACCTCGGCTTCGGGGGCGGCGGCCCGCACTACTGCCTGGGCGCGCACCTGGCCCGGCAGGAGATGAAGGCCCTGTTCCGGGAGCTGCTGACCCGCCCGCGGGACCTGCGCGCAGTGGGGCTGCCCGACCTGGCGGGCTCCAACTTCGACAACCGGGTCCGCTCGCTAAAGTTCACCTTCACCGACTGACCGGGCCCACCGCCCGGACCAACGCGACCGGCCGCCGCCGGGCAGGCTGGGAGCCCGGCGGCGGCCGGCGGCCGCGGTGCGGCCCCGGCGGCCGCGGTGCGGCCCCGGGGGCCGCGCGGACGCTGCTACTTGCGCAGCTTGCTCACCGGCAGCACGATGTGCGCGCTGCTCGTCAGGTTGGCCTCGTTGCCCGCGAAGGCCTGGAGCATGTCCGCGGTGACCGGCCGGCCCGGGACGGCCTCGGGCCACGGGCGGGTGGCGAAGAGGAAGTAGACCTGCCCGGACTCGTCGGCCGCCGAGATCCACTCCGGCGGGGCGGTGCACTTGGCGTTCAGCCCCGGCATGGTCAGGACCGCCTGCTCGCCCTCGACGAGCACGCTGATCGGGAGGCTGGTGCTGGTGGTGCCGTCGAGGACCTCGTCGCCGATGGGGAGCTTGATCTCTTCGAGCAGCTCGCGGGCCGCGGCCTCGGAGGCGGCCGGCCCGCCCTCCCCGTCACCGAGGCTGTAGGCGAGCAGGTACGGGACGTCGTGGCCTTCGTCGGGGTCGCCGATCCACGCGAGGACGGAAAGGGTGCCCAGCCGGGCGCCGCGGGTCGCGGCGGATTCGGTGTGAGTCGAAGTCATGCGCGCACCCTAGTGCTCTTTCACCGCAGCCTTTCACGGCCGTTCACCCCCTCGGGCTACGGAAATGCGGATCGGCCTAAACGTGCCAGTAACCCGCTCCCGAATTCGGCAGGATGTTCGCGTCCTTGTACTGGAGACGAACAATGCGCACGTTCTCCGGAATTTCGAACACCACCCACCCTTCGGCCCGTCCCCCGACCTCCAGGGGTTCGAATACGAGGGGTTCTCCGGTGGTGAGCCTCCCGGTCTGCACGGACGGGTGCCGGCGCCCTTCCCCGTCGATGGCCCAGACCCGGCCGAGCGCCCCGTACGAGGCTCCGCCCACGTTGACGAAGGACATGTCGGCGCCCACCCAGCGGGTGCCCTTGGCGGGGGTGAACCCCTTCTCGGCGCTGACGGCGGGGTCCACGTACGCGTCCAGCACGGCCTGGAGGTGCTGCCCCACCTTGCGTCCCCGCAGGTTGACGGCCTCTCCGAGGCGGGCCGCCGCGGCTTCCCGCTCCTGCGGCCCGGCGGGCTGCCGCTCGCCGTCCTCTGCCGCGGCCCGGTCGTCCTGCGCGGGGGCCGCGGGTGCCCCGGCTGCGGCCGCGGGGGCGGCTGGCGCATCCTGCGGGGCGCTCTGGCAGCCGGTGGCGCCCAGCAGGAGCAGCGGCAGCAGGGTCAGCGAAAGGGGGGCGGAATGACGCATGAGGGGGCGCGTGGCGGGTCGCATGGCAGGTCCCTTCGGGGCGAGGTGCGGCCATCCTCACGCGCCCGGCCGGGCAAATGCCTCCAACGACACGGGTGACGGCGAGTGAGTTCCGCGTGCTTGATCAGCACAATTCGTTGCGACGGTTTCAACCGCCGTTCCCGACTCCGTTCCTCACCCCCACCGGAGAAATCATGCGCATTCCCGCCCTGGCCGTGGCAGCACTGGCCGCAGCGGCCGTGATCAGCCCCACCGCAGCCACCGCCGCCGGGCACGACTCCTTCGACGGAGTGGTGTACGTGGACCCCGAGGCGCACATCTCGCCCGACGGCACTCTCACTCTTTCCGGGGCCTACCGCTGCCACACCGCGTCACCCTCTCGGACGGTCTACCTCTCCGCCAGCCTGGAGCAGGACGGGCAGCAGCTGGGCTTCAACAGCCCCGAGGCACGCTGCGACGGCGAGGAGCACCCGTGGAGCACGAGCGGCCCGGCCGACGGCCTGGGCCTGGTCCACTTCCACGAGGGCGCGGCGACGGTCTCGGCCCGGCTGCTGACCCTCGACGACCGGGGCGGCCTGCCTTCGCCGCACACCCTGAAGAGCCACGAGGAGCCGGTGCAGATCGTCCGCCACCTCTACTGAGCCGGACCCGGGGCCCCTCCCGAGCCGGGCCGGGCCCTTTCCGGGCTCGGCCCGGGCCCGGTGGCGCACCTCCCCGCCGGGGCTACCGGCACTCGGGGGCGATGCTGACCACCGACATGTAGGCCACCGAGCGGCAGCCGGGCCCTTCCGGGGCCCGGCCGGCCGCGTACGCGACCAGGCTGGGCACGCCCGCGGCCAGCAGCAGGCCCGCCACCAGCCCCTTGCGCCCCCGCAGGGGCACCTTCCCGAGCCACCGCATGGCCGCTCCCTCGGATCCTCCGCGGCTCCCGCGGTCCCCCGCGGCCCCGCACGTCCCGGAACCCGGGCCCGAGCGGCCCGGTCAGCCCGATCATCACCCCGGCCGCCCCGCCCCACAACCCGTAGTAGCGGACGGGTGACCTTACGTGTCAGGGCCCGGGCTCCGCGGGCGCCTCGAACTCGCACCACACCGCCTTGCCGTCGCCGCGGGACTCCACGCCCCAGTGCGAGGCCAGCGCGTCCACCAGCAGCAGTCCCCGGCCGGTGGTCGCCGCCTCGCCCGGGGTGCGCCGCCGCGGCCAGACGCTGGAGCGGTCCTTGACCCACAGCCGGATCCGCCGCACCGGCTCCGGCAGCACCTCCATGGTCAGCACCGCTCCGCCCTCCGTGTGCAGCAGCGCGTTGACCAGCAGCTCTCCGGCGGCGAGTTCCACGTCGTCGGCGAGCTGGGGCACGCCCCAGTCGCGCAGCGCCTGGCGCAGGGCGTAGCGGGCCTCCGAGAGCCCTTCGGGGTCGGCCTGGTGGACGTACTGGTGGATGCGCGGCGCCCGGTGGGTGCCCGGGTCGGGGGCCCGGCGCAGCACCAGCAGCGCCACGTCGTCCCCGGAGCCCCAGCGCTCCCACAGCCGGTCCGAGAGGTGGTCGGCGAGGGCGCCCGCCTCCTGCGGGCCGCTGCGCACCGCGTGCGCGAGGGCGTCCATCCCGGCCGTGATGGCCGTGCCGGGCTCCTCCACCAGCCCGTCCGTGCACAGTACGAGGGTCTCCCCGGGCACCAGGTCCAGGCGGGTCTCGGGGAACTCCTCCTGCTCGAACACCGAGGCCAGGCCGAGCGGCAGCCCGCCCCGCAGGTTGGGCCAGCCGGTCCGCCCGTCGTTGTGCCGGATCAGCGGGCCGAGGTGGCCGGCGCGGACCGCGCGCACCCCGCCCGTCTCCAGGTCCACCTGGGCGTAGGTGCAGGTGGCGAAGCGTTCGGTGTCGAGTTCGGCGAGGAAGCGGGAGGCCCGGGCGAGGACGGTGGACGGCGGGTGCCCCTCACCGGCGTAGGCGCGCAGGGCGATCCGCAGCTGCCCCATGATCGCGGCGGCGTGGGTGTCGTGGCCCTGGACGTCCCCGACCACGATGCCCACCCGGTCCCGGGGCAGGGCGATCACGTCGTACCAGTCCCCGCCGACCTCGCGGCCGCTCCACGCGGAGTGGTAGCGCACCGCGATCTCCCCGCCGGTGATCTCGGGGATCCGCCGGGGCAGCATCGCGGCCTGGAGCCCGGTGGCGAACTCGCGCTCCTGGTCGAAGAGCAGCGCCCGCTGGAGGGACTGGGCCACGATGCCCGCCAGGCCCAGGCACAGGTTGCGCTCCTCGGGGCTGAACTCCTCGCGCCGCCGGTAGAACAGCACCAGCCCGCCGATCGCCTTGGCCTGGGCGATCAGCGGCAGGTAGGCGGCCGCGTCGTACTGGATCCGCTCCAGGTACGGGCCGATCAGCGGGAACTCGGCGCCGAGGGCGGACAGGGAGGTGACGAAACGTGCCTGCCGGGTGAGCACCGCCTGCGAGAGCGGCAGCTGCCCGTCCATCCGGGTGAAGCGCCGTTCGCTGAGGATCTCCAGCGACTCCCCGCTCAGCGCGATGATCTTCATCGTGCCGTTCTCGACCAGGCCGAGGGCCAGGCCGTCGGCGCCCAGCCGCTCCAGCGCCCCCGCCCCGGTGAGGGTGGCGGTCACGTCGTCCACGGTGACCGCGCGCGACAGCGCCTCCGTCGTGCGCTGCACGATCGTGGTCTGCTTGGCCCGCGCGGACTCCAGCTTCCGCAGCAGTGTCGAGTGCGCCAGCTCGGCGGTCGCGTCCCGCACGATGCCCACGATCCGCTCGGCGGAGCCGTCCGAGGCCCGCAGGATCCGCCCCTGCGTGTGCGTCCACTGCTCCTCGCCGTCCCGCCGCTGCACCGTGAAGTACGAGCCGTACGAGGACTCCCCGGCGGTCAGGGCCGCCTCGGCGGCCGCGGCGAGCCGCCGGGCGTCCTCCTCGGGGACCCGCAGCCCCATGCCCTCCACGGTGCCGTCGAACTCGCCCTCGGCGAGGTCGAAGACGGTCATCCCGCCCGCGTCCAGCTCCAGCGTTCCGCGCGCCAGGTCCCAGACGAAGCTGCCCATGCGGTTCAGGGCCAGCCGCTCTCCCGGCCCGATCCCGGGCTCCGACTCGGTCATGGGGCACCTCCTCCGACGGCCAGGTCGCCAGGCCGTGACTCAGGGTCCGGGCCAGCAGGGCTGGGAGATCAGCCGCTCCCACTCCTCGTCAGGATGCCCGGGAAGGGTCCGGCCGGCCTCCCGCCAGCGCTCGACGAGGGACAGGTAGATCGCCGAGTGCTCCGGACGGCCGGGGTACCCGGCTGCGGGGGGCTGCTCCCCGCGGCTCGCCGGAATGCGTACCCAGCCCCGGCCCTGGGACCGCTCGGGGTTCATGGCGGACCACCTCTCACCGCGTGAACGACTTCGGGTGTCCGGTACCCGTACCCAGATCCGCGGGATCCGCACCGGCACCGCAGGAGCCCGGCAGCCGGCCCCCGGCCCCGAGGCGCCGGCGGACTCCTGCCACCAGTCTCCCCGCCGAGAAGCCCGCGCCGTGCACGAATCGCATGGAAGGGCCGAATGAGGGAGCCGTGAGCAGCCCCGCGAAGAACAGTCCCGGATAGGAGGACTCGAATCCGGCCGACAGTTCCGGGGACCGGCTGTCCCCGACCCGCCGCAGCCCGGCCCGCAGCCCCGCGTCCAGCAGCCGTACGCGCTCCAGGTCGGGGTGGAAGCCGGTGGCGGCGATGACGTGCCCGGTGTCCAGGACCGTGCTCTCGCCCTCGGCGGTGGTCAGCCCCAGCCGGGTCCGGCCGCCGGCCGCCGCCGCCCCCCGGAGCCGGTGGCCGAGCAGCACCGGCACCCGGCCCTCGAAGCGCTCCCGCAGCCACCAGGCGCCCGCCGGGCCCAGCGCGTTCGCCGCGATCCGCTCGCGGGTGGCCGCGGGCAGCTTCCGTACCGCCCAGGGCAGCTCGGACCAGACCCAGCTGCGCCAGCCGGTGCCCAGCCCGGAGTGCGGGTTGCGCAGGGCGCGCAGCAGCGGCCGCTCCAGCGGGGCGGGCACGGTGTTCCACCGCAGCCGGTCGGCCCGGGCCACCAGGCGGGGCCGGGCGCCCAGCTCGGCGAGGAGGGCGGCGGTCTCCAGGGCCGCCTGCCCGGCGCCGACCACGGTGACGTCCTGGTCGCGGAAGCGGGCCAGGTCCCGGTGGCCGCTGCTGTGCGAGACGTGGGTGTCCGGCAGTCCCCGCAGGGCCGCCGGCAGGTGCACGAAGGGCATCACCCCGACGGCGAGCGCGACCGTCCGGGCGAGCAGGACCTCGCCCTCGGCCGTGGTCACGCGGAAGCCCGTGCCGTACGGGGTCACGGCGGTGACCGTCAGCTCCTCCACCGGAGGCCCGGCCTGCCGCGCGAACCACAGCCCGTAGGCCCCGTACTGGGCCACCGGGATCGGGCGGCCGTGCCCGGCGGGCAGCCCGCGGCCCGCGCAGAAGGCGCCGAGCGTGTGCCGGCCTTCCGGGTCGGACAGGTTGGAGGCCCAGGGCTCGGACTTCAGGTACATGCCCTCCGGCATGTGGTCGCGCCAGGAGGCCATCGGGCGGCCCAGCACCCGCACGGCCAGTCCCGCCGCTGCGGCGTGCGCGCCGACCGACAGTCCGTACGGGCCGGCGCCGACCACCACGAGATCGTCCATGCGCCTCATGCGCGTTCCATTCCTTCAGTGCTCTCGGTGCGGTTGGGGACTCGGTGGCTGCTGTCCGCGCGCGGTCAGCGGCCGGCCGGGGTGCGCGCGGAGCGCTCCTGGCCGAGGTCGGCGGGGGCGGTCCCGGTGTCCCCGCCCCGCTGCCGGGGGGCGCGGACCACTGCGCGGGCGGTACGGCGGCTCTGCGCGGGGAATCCGCGCAGCGCCCCCAGGAGGCGGCCGCCGCCCTTGTGGGCGCCCCGGCCGAGGAAGGCCCCCGCCATGCTCACGAACGGCATCGGGTCGTCCGCCGCGAACCAGGCGGGCTCCAGTCGGCCGCGTCCGCGCGGGGCGGCGGCCCGGGGTGCGGCGAGCGCCGCCAGCAGGGCGTAGTTCTCGGCGACGAACACCCGGCCGGGCCCCCCGGCGGGCTCGGGTACCTGCTGCCCCGTCAGGTCCAGGTAGAGGGCGCGTACGACGTCCAGCCCGGCGGTGTCGGTGAACAGCCGGAACTGCGCCCCGGGACGCGGGTTGAAGTCGAGCAGCCGCAGCCTGCCGCCGGGGTCCCGGCGGAAGTCCAGGTCGAGGATGCCGTGGTAGCCGAGGTGTTCGGCCAGCCGCAGCCCCTCCTCCTCCACGGCCGGGTCGGGCAGCCAGCGGCCGACCGCGGTGAGCCCGGTGCGCACCGGCCAGGACAGCTCCTTGCGGCCGGAGCCGGCGAGCAGCGGGCGCCCGCCGCCGGTGAAGCAGCCGTGGAAGAACCAGTCGGTGTCCGGTCCGCCGGGCAGGAAGCGCTGGAGCAGCAGCCGGCTGCCGGCCTCCTGGCTGCGCTCGTAGAGCCGGCGGGCCTCGGCGGCGGTGCCGAGCAGGGTGGTGCTGCGCAGTCCGCGGCCGCCGGGCAGCAGCCAGGGGCGGCTCCACTTGGCCACGACGGGCAGCCCGAGCCGCCAGGCGGCCTGCGCGGCCTCCCCGGCCCCGGAGGGCACGACGGTCTCGGGGTGGCCGATGTCCCAGCGCGCGCAGAGCGCGGCGAGCTCCGCCTTGTCCGCGACGCGCAGCGGCACGTCGGGGTCCTGACCGGGGCACAGGTACCGGCCCGTCAGCAGCGGGGCGAGACGGGCGACGGTGATGGCGCTCAGGTCGTCCATGGCGATGAGCACCGCCGGGCGCCCGATGCCGTCGGCGATGGCGGTCAGGCAGTCCAGGAGGGCGTCGGGGTCGGGCCGGCCGGCCGGTCCGCGGTGTGCCGCGTGGAGGTAGCGCGAGCGGGCCACGGGGCCGCCTTCGTCGGCGACCACGGCGTGCACCTCGACTCCGCTGCGGCCGAGGGATCTGACGGCTCCGAGGGTTCCGTGGTGAAAGGGGTTCCGGTCGAGTCTGAGCAGAAGTACGGGCACATCCGTGGCGAACACGTGCATGGGAACGGTGTCTTTCACCTAGTCGGACGAAGCGGACGGTGTGCGCAGTCGCGAATGGCCTACCACAAGGCCACCAGACAGGCCATTAATCACATTTGCTGCCTAACGTCGTTGCAAGCGCACCGATTCGGGAAGCTCAGGAGACCGCCATGTCCAATCCACGCCGCAGACTGGCGAGCACCTGCATCGGCACGGTGACGGCCGGCCTGCTCGCCACGGGTGCCGCGATCGCGGCACCCGACGACCGCTCGACCGGGTCTCCGGACTCCGCCATGGGTGCCTATCTGCACTACGGCGCGCCCGGGGTGGCCCGCATGAACGCCCTGTCCCAGTGGCTGGGCGGGCGCGAACTGCGCGTCGGCCACACGTACTTGCCCGGTGACCGGTGGTCGAACATCGAGGGCAGCCCGACCTTCCTGGCGGACTGGGCGCAGTGGCGCAGGGCCAAGAGCGACCGGCTGTTCGTCCTCAACGTGCCGATGCAGGAACGCAACGAGGCCGGGGTGCCGGACCGCGAGGTGGCCCGGCTGATCCGCGCCGGCGCCCGGGGGGAGTACGACGAGCACTTCCGCCGGCTCGCCCAGCGGCTCGTGTCCCTCGGGGTCCCGGACACGGTGATCGTCCTGGGCTGGGAGATGAACGGCATCACCTACACCCACCGGTGCAGCCCCGACCCCGAGAACTGGAAGGCGTACTGGAAGCGCATCGTCACCGCGATGCGCTCGGTGCCCGGCCAGAAGTTCCGGTTCGACTTCGCGCCGAACCGGGGCACGGACGCCATCGGCTGGACCGAGTGCTACCCCGGCGACGAGTACGTGGACATCGTCGGGATGGACTCGTACGACCAGGCGCCCGGGCGCAGCTTCGACGAGATGGTGAGCCAGCCCTTCGGGCTCCAGCACCACGTGGACTTCGCCCGCGAGCACGGCAAGCAGATCTCGTACCCGGAGTGGGGCCTGTTCCGGCACGGGGACAACCCGGAGTACATGCGGCGCATGCTGGCCTGGATCGACAAGCAGCAGCCGCTGTACCACACGATCACGGACTACTGCCCGCACGGCGTGTGGCAGTGCGACCAGAACCCGCGCTCCTCCAAGGTGTTCCGGGACACGATGTCCGCCCGGCCGGACCCCGTGCCGGTGCCCAGCCCGCCGGTCCCGAGCCCGCCGGTCGTCGTCCCGCCGGTCCCGAGCCCGCCGGTCGTCGTCCCGCCGGTCCCGAGCCCGCCGGTCGTCGTCCCGCCCGTACCGACCCCGCCCGTCGTCGTGCCGCCGGTCCCGGTCCCCGTGCCGAGCCCCAGCGCACCGGTCCCGCCGAAGCCGAGCGAGCCCCCGGTGCCGCCGAAGCCGCCGGTCAACGACAAGGAATGGTGCCTGCCGCTCGACTTCGGCGACTGGGTCTCCCAGATCATCGGCAAGCAGGACAAGATCTGCGTCGACTTCGGCTGGGAGGACTGGGAGGACGAGAGCGACAGCTTCTGGCCCTTCTAGCCCGGCCGGTCCCGCCGGCCCGGTGCACCACCCCATCAGCGCCTCGCACCGTCCGCACGCCACTCGTTGATCCGGTTGCGCCAGTCGCGCGCCGCGGGCATCGCCTCCCGCAGCGCGCTGACCGCCCGCTCCCGGCCGGTGACCTGCGACTCGCGCAGCCGCAGCAGGGGTGCGTGGGAGGACCGGGCCAGCAGGAACCGCCGGTTGACCACGGTGTCGGGCCGCCAGTGGTTCTTGTACGGCTCGTTGCCCCGCAGCAGGCTCAGCACGCCCCGGCCCTCGGCCTGGGCGTGCTGGGCCTCGTGGCGCAGCAGCATCGTCGCCACGTCCACCTTGCGCGCCCGCAGCTCGGGGTCCGCCCCGTACAGGTAGCCCCCGCTCAGGCCGGGGGACATCAGGGTCACGGTGGCCGCGACCACCTGCCCGTCCAGCCTGAACTCGGTGAGCCGGGCGTCCCCGGTGCGCACCATCCGCCGGGTGGCCCGGGTCAGGTGCTCCGCGAACCGGGGCCGCAGGTGCTCGGGGGTCACCCCGCGGCCCCGCCACTGCTTCTCGTGCAGCCGCAGCATCGTGCGCACCGTGTCCGGCACTTCGTGCTCGGAGACCCGGTGCTCCTGGATGCCCAGCGCGTCGATCTTGCGGACCTTGGCCCGGGTGCGCTGGGCCCCCGCCGAGGGCATCCGCTTGACCAGCTCGTCGAACGGCACCACGGGGAACTCCGCGCACGAGGAGTCGGGCAGCGTGTCCACGCTCCCCGGCCACGCCTCGGCCAGCGCCTCGACCGCCGCCCCGGGCCGCACCTCCCGCAGGTCCACCACCGCGGCCCGGGCGGCCCGGTGCAGGCCCTGGGCCAGGGCCGGGACCACCTCGCCGGCGTACCGCTCGTCCACGAGCACGTCGAAGTAGTCGGTGATCCCGCCGCCCAGGGGCACCAGCAGCGGCAGCGGCCGGTGCACCAGCATCAGCGCGGCCACCCCGACCAGCTCCCCGGCCCGCCGCACCAGCAGGATCCGCAGCCGCCCCTCCCGGCCGTACGAGAGCCACCACGAGTGCACCCATGCGTGGCTCTGGAACGGAGTGGCCGTGGGACAGCGCCGCAGCAGCCGGTTCCACGGCTCCTCCAGCGCGGCGAACTGCCGCGGGTCGCGGCACAGCGTCACCGCCAGCTCCCGGGACCCGGTCCGGGTCCCCGTGGAGCACGTGGTCATCGCACCGACTCCTTCACCGCGGCGACCGCGGCGGCCTCGGCGGCGTCGCCCTGCGCCGGGGAGGGCACGGAGGTGTACGCGGCGCTCTCCGCCGGGCCCTGCGCGGCGCCCGCGGCGGCGGTTGCGGCGGCCTGCTCCCCGCGGCGCCCGCGCGGCCGGGCCAGCATGGCCAGCCCGCCGATCAGCCCGCCCGCGCAGAGCCCGACGGCCCCGCTGACGGGGGCGGACGGGGAGGCCGGGGAGGCGGGGGCCACCGCCTGGTTGAACAGCAGCAGCCGGACCCCGGTGTTCTTCGCCTGCTGGTTGCTGCTCAGGGTCAGGGCGTCGGCCACCGCGTTGGCGATGTCGGCGGCCGCCGCACCCTTCGAGGCCGTGCCCGTGATCGCGATCATCGGGGATTCCGGCGAGGTCTCCGCCCGCACCTGCGTGCGCAGCTGCTGCACGGTCAGACCGGCCCGCGGCTGGGCGTACGCCAGGGTGGACTGGCTGGTCGCGATGCGTGCGTACGCCTGGGAGAAGCCGAGGGCGGTGGCGGGCTCGGTGCTCTCGTCCGGGACCGCGACGACATAGCTGGTGGCCGCGTACTCGGGGGTCTTCAGGACCCCGTACGCGCCCCCCGCGGCGAGGCCGAGGACCGCGCAGGCGGGCAGCGGCCACCACAGGGGCAGCCGGGATCCCCTGCGGGCGGGGCGGGCGGCGGCGGGCGGCTCGCCCTTGGCTGCGGGCTTGGTGTTCTTGGCGGCGGGCGACTCTGCCATGGGGGTGCTCACTTCTTCGTGGAGGGGGCGGGGTGGGAGGGGGATGCCAGGGCGTGCGCGTAGACGTCGAGCAGGCGTTCGGCGCTGTGCGCGATGTCGTAGCGGCGGACCACGGGCGGCGGGGGCAGCCGGCGGGGGCCGGCCTCCTGCTGCGCGCGCAGCGCGGCCACGAGTTCTTCGGTGGAGGTGCCGATCCGGCGGGCCCCGGGGGCCTGTTCGGCGGGCAGGTCGTCGATGGCGGGGCAGGTGACGTGCAGGACGGGCAGCCCGGCGGCGAGGGCCTCGACCACGGCCAGCCCGAAGGCCTCCTCGCGGGACGGGGAGACGAACACGTCCATCGCCGAGAGCAGCGCGGGGATCCCCGGGGTGCGGCCGTCGGCGCTGTCGCCGAGCGGGTCCCGCTCCCCCAGCAGGTGGATCCGGCCCTCGGCGCCGAGCTCGGCGGCCAGCCGCCGCAGCGCGGCCCGCTCCGGCCCGTCCCCGGCGATCACGAGGTGCGCGCCGGGGAGTGCGGCAACCGCCCGCACCAGCACGTCGAAGCGCTTGCCGGGCACCAGCCGGCCGACCCCGCCGACGACGAACGCGTCCTCGGGCAGCCCGGCGCGGGCCCGGGCGGCGGCCCGCGCCCGCGGGTCGAAGCGGAAGCGGACGGCCTCGATCCCGTTGGGGACCACGTGCACCCGGGCGGCGGGCACCCCCCAGCCGCGCAGCCGCGCGGCGACCGTGTCCGAGACGGCGATGGTGGCCGCCCCCAGCTTCTCGCTGGCCAGGTAGAGGGTGCGGACCCCGCGGGTCAGCGCGCGGCCCTCGATCTCGGCCTCGCCGAGCGAGTGCTCGGTGGCCACGGCCGCGCCCACCCCGGCCAGCCGGGCGGCGATCCGCCCGTACACGCAGGCCCGGTACAGGTGGGTGTGGACCAGGTCGTAGCGGCCGCTGCGGATGAACGACACCAGGCGGGGCAGGGCGCGCAGATCCCGGTTGCCCTGCATGTCGAGGTGCACCACGCGGACCCCGTCGGCCCGCAGCCCCTCGGCGACCGGGCCGGGGTTGGTGAGGGTGACCACGTCGCACTGCACGGGCAGGTGCCGCAGCAGCAGCCGCAGCTGCTGCTCGGCCCCGCCGATGCCGAGCCCGGTGATCACGTGCAGGGCCTTCACGCGGCGGCCCCCCGTGCGTATTTCACCCGGTGGCGCAGCTGCTTCACGCGCAGCCGGGCGGCGCCGTCGGCCTGGCTGATGTGGGTGCGCGGCATGGCGTACGCCCCGCCGAGGCGGCCGGGCCCGATGGCGCAGGCGTACGCGTACCCGGCGGCGCGCGTGGCCTCGACCACCCGGCGGTCGATGGTCCCGTACGGGTAGCAGAAGCCCTCCGGGGCGCTGCCGGTCAGCTCGCGCAGCAGTTCGCGGCTGCCCTGGAGCTCCTGGCGCAGCACGTCGTCGGGGAGCTCGGTGAGGTGCTGGTGCAGCAGGCCGTGCGAGCCGATCTCCTGCCCGGCGGCGGCCACTTCGCGGATGCCCTCGGCGGTGAGCAGCGGCTTGCGCGGGCCCAGCGGGTCCCACACGTTCTCCGCGCCGAGCCGGCCGGGCAGCACGAAGAGGGTGGCGGTGCACTCGTGGCGGCGCAGCAGCGGCAGGGCCTGCACGAGGAAGTCGGTGTACCCGTCGTCGAAGGTCAGGCCGACCAGCCCGGCCCCCCGGCCGGCGGCGCGCGCGGCGCGCAGCTCGCGCACGGACACCCCGCGCAGCCCGCGGGCGCGCAGCCACAGCAGCTGCTGCTCCAGGGCCCGGGGGGTGACGGTGATCCCGTACGGGTCCTCGGCGGGGTCGGTGAACTCGGAGACCGAGTGGTACATCAGCACCCAGGGGGTCCTGGGGGCGCGGGCGGGTGGCGCGGGCGGGGCGCCGGCTGTCGCCGTCTCAGCGGACATGACGGAACCTCTGGGTGATGAGGGCGGGCAGGGCGGTGACTTCGAGTGCGCGTATGGCCATGCCGGTGGCCCCGAACATGGCGGGCACGAGCAGGGCGCCGAGGGCCGTGCTGAGCAGCGGGTTCGGGATCATCGGACCGGCCAGCCAGCCCGTGCCGCAGGCCGCGGCGGCGGCCACGGCGAGCCGGCCGATGCTGGTGGCGACCCGGCGGACCTGGATGGCGATGACGCGGGAGCCGAGGCCGTGGAGCAGCAGGGCGGCGGTGGTGGAGATGCCGGCCGCGTTGGCGGCGGCGATCCCGTACGTGCCCCACCAGTCCACGGCGAAGGCCCCCGCCACGATGTTGATCAGGAGTCCGGCGGCCATGGCGGCCATCGGGAACCAGGTGGGACTGGCGGTGGAGAAGAAGGGCCTGCTGAGCGCCCCGACCAGGCAGTGCCCGAGCAGCCCGACGGCGTACACGCGCATGACCCCGGCGGTGGCGAGGGTGTCGGCGTGGGTGAACGCGCCGCGCTCGAACAGGATCTGGATGATCTGCGGGGCGTAGCCGATCACGAGGGCGGTGCCCATCAGCACGGCGAGGGAGGCGAGGGCGAGGTCCTGCTCCACCCGCCGCCGGGCCTTCTCGCGCTCCCCGCCGGCCATGGCCTGGGCCACCACCGGGAAGGTGACGGTGCAGATCATCAGGGACAGCACCATCGGCATCTGCGCGACCTTCTGCGCGTAGTTGAGGTGCGAGATGGCCCCCGGCTCCAGGGAGGCGGCGAGGAAGCGTTCGACGAGCACCTGCGACTGGCGGCAGACGGCGAAGACGATGACGGGGGCGAGCATGCCGAGCGCGAGGAGGGTGGGCCGGTCCCGGTCGCGGGCGTGCCGGTCGGCCCGGCGGGGCCGGGGAATGCCGAAGCCCACGTTCCGCAGGAAGCCGGGGAGCTGGACGAGGATCATGAGCAGCCCGCCGACGGCCACCCCCGCGGCCGCGGCCCGCACCCCCCACACGGTGTGGAGGGTGAGCATGGTCCCGATGATCCCGACGTTGTACGCGACGTAGATCGAGGCGGGCGGCAGGAAGCTGCGGTGGGCGCGCAGGGCGGCGCTGAAGTACCCGGCGATCCCGAAGGTGAGCACGGTCAGGGCGGTCAGCCGGGTGCACTGGACCGCGAGTTGGGGATCGGGCAGGCCGGGGGCGAGGACGGCGACCACCAGGGGCGCGGCGACCACGAGGACGGCGGCCACGCAGGCGAGGACCACGGCCAGCCGCGGCAGGGTGGCCCCGACGAGCAGCCGTACGGGGTCCTGGGCGCGCGCCTCCCGGCGGGTCAGCCCGGCCCGGCCGGCCGCCCGCCGGGCCAGGGCGTGGCTGAAGGCGGGCACCATGAGCAGTGCCATGGCGTCCTCGATCAGCAGGGTGGAGGCCATCTCGGGCACGGTCCAGGCGATCAGGAAGGCGTCGCTGTCGTGCCCGGCGCCGAAGAGGTGCGCGATGGTCTGGTCCCGCAGCAGTCCCAGCACGGCTCCGGCCGCGGTCATCACGGCAGTGACCGCGGCCGCTTTGGCGAGGAACCGCCCGAGCGGGGCCGGGGCTTCCGGCTGCCGCTCGGGCTCGGGTTCGCGGGGTGGCACCGGGGGCCGGCCCAGCTCCTTGAAGGGCAGGACCGGGCCCGCAGGCCCGGAGGGCTGCGGGCCGGGCTTTCCCGGCGGGCGGCCCGCGCGCGGGCTCCCGGGCGGCCCTCCGGGCAGCCGGGTCCCCATCGCGGGCGTCGTGTCGGTCACCGCGCGGGCGCTCCTTCGAGGGTGTCCCGGGAGCTGAGGGCCCACCAGCCGGCCAGGCCGATGATCACGCCGGTGAGGACGGTGGAGGGGCCGCCGATGTCGGCGTACAGGAAGTCGGTGAGCTGCCAGATCAGCAGGCCGGTGGCGACCAGCCCGCAGTCGCGCATCCGGCGGGCCGCGGGGTCGGGCGCGAGGAGCCGGCGGACCCCGGCGACGAGCAGGGCCGCCCAGCCGCCGGCGAGCGCGGTCAGCCCGATCAGCCCCTGCTCGCTGAGCACCAGCAGGTACATGTTGTGCGGGGAGAGCAGCGGCTGCTTGACGAAGGCCTGGCCGGCGCCGGCGGTGTCGCTGCCGGCGGACAGGCCGATGCCGGAGTGGCCGTCGCGGTGGGCGGGGAAGCCCTTGAGGCCGACACCGGCGGCCGGGCGCTCCTGCCACATCGTGCCGGCGGCGGCCCACATCGTGTACCGGTCCACGACCGACTGGTCGGGGGCGCTGCTCACCTGGGTGATGCTGGTGAGCCGCTCGGCCATCATCGCGGAGCCCACGCCGAAGCCGCCGACGAGCACGACCCCGGCGGCGGTGAGGGCGGCGAGCACCACGGCCGCCCGGCGGATGCCGGTCAGCAGCATGAGGACCACCCCGGCCCCGGCGGTCGCGATCCACGCGCCGCGGCTGAAGGAGAGCACCAGCGGCACCACGAGTACGAGGGCCCCGGCGGTGGCCGCGGTGCGCAGCCGCCGGGAGACGGTGCCCTCGGGGGCCAGGGCCACGCCGGTGGCGGCGATCAGCCCGTACGCGACCACCGTGGCCATGCCCATGACGTCGCCGGGTCCGAAGGTGCCGACGGCCCGGATGTCCTCGCCCTGGTAGGAGGCTCCGGTGTGGGTGGCGTACTGGACCACGCCGACCGCGCCCTGCACCAGCGCCAGGACGAAGAAGCAGCCGGCCGCGAGCCTGAACTCGCTCCGGTCGCGCACCAGCAGCACCACGGCGGCCGGGACGAGCACGAACACCTGGAGGTAGCGCACGAAGCCGGGCAGGGCGGCGTACGGGTCCCCGGCGGTGGCGGTGGCCACGGCCAGCCCGGCGGCGGGCCCGCCGAGCACCAGCGCGGCGAGCGGGGTCAGCGGCTGCACCCGGCCGCGCAGCGCCTGCAGGGCGCACACCGCCACCAGCAGCAGCGAGGCCGCGTCGGCGGGGGTCACCTTGCCGGAGGCGGTGGCGTCCCCGGCGGGCAGCGGCAGCAGCAGGAGCAGGACGGTGGCGGCGAGCGGCAGCAGCGGCCAGTGGCGGCGGAGTGCGGTGAGGGCGGGCAGCGGGAGCGCTGCGCCGGGTGCGAGGCTGCTCATGGTCAGCTGCCTCCCAGGCGGAAGCGGAAGAAGGAGGCGGCGGTGCGAGCCAGGATCCACAGGTCCTGCCACAGCGACCAGGTGTCGATGTAGTGGTTGTCGAAGCGGGCCCGGTCCTCGATGGAGGTGTCCCCGCGCAGGCCGTTGATCTGGGCGAGGCCGGTGATGCCGACGGGCATCCGGTGCCGGGCCTCGTAGCCGGGGTGCACGCTCGCGAACTTGGCCACGAAGAAGGGGCGTTCGGGGCGCGGTCCGACCAGGCTCATGTCACCTCGTACGACGTTCCACAGCTGGGGCAGCTCGTCGAGGGAGGACTTGCGCAGGAGGCTGCCGACCAGGCTCATCCGGTGGTCGTTGGCGACGGTCCAGCGGGTGGCGGACTCGTGCTCGTTCTCGGGGCGCAGGGTGCGGAACTTCAGCAGGGTGAAGGGCCGCCCGTAGAGGCCGACGCGCTCCTGGCGGAAGATCACCCCGGGCCCGTCGGAGAGCCGGACGGCGAGTGCGCACAGGCCCATCACGGGCGCCGCGAAGAGCAGTGCCACGGAGGCGAGCACGGTGTCGATGAGCCGCTTGGCCAGCCGCTCCACCGGGCGCGCGGGCCGCGGCAGCATCGCCTGCACGGCGAAGCCCCACAGCTGGTCGTGGGGCTGGGCCACCCGCATGCCGGTGACCTTGGCGGTGCCGGCCGGGTCGGCGAGCCAGAGCCGGCAGCCGTGGTCGTGGAAGAGCCGGACCAGGGCGGCGGTGCGCTCGTCGGCCTCGGGCGGCCGGGTGAACACGGCCTCGCGCACGGAGTTCTGGATGACCGCCCGGCGCACGTCCTCGTGGGTGCAGAGCACCGGCAGCGCCCCGCCGGGCTCGCCCTCCGGGGCGGGCCCCGGGTCCGCGAGCCCGACCGGCCGCAGCCCGTACTCGGCGCGCCCGTGCAGCGCTGCGGCCACCGCCCGGGCCCCGGCGCCGGTGCCGACCACGAGGGCCGAGCGCGGGCGGCGGACCGCGGAGCGGCGGCGCAGCTGGTGGACGGCCCCGCGGGCGGCGCAGGTCAGCACGGTCTGGAGGGCGACGGCGGTGGCGAGCGCCTGCCAGCCGAGGGCCTGGCCGGGCAGTGCGGCGGCGACGAGGGCCGCGGCCGTACACCAGAGCACCACCGAACGTCCGAGCAGCGCGGGGAGTTCGAAGAGCGCGGACGGGGAGAGCCGCGGCCGGTAGAGCCCCGCCTGGGCGTGCAGTGCGGCGAGCCCCACCGCGAGCGGGGCGGCCGCCTCCCGGGGCCAGTCCAGCCCGGGTGCGGCCGCGGCGGTGAGCAGGGTGGCGAGGGCATCGGCGGTGATCAGGGGCAGGACGAGGGACCGGCGGCGCACCCGCTGCGGGCGGACCGCGGGCCGGGCCTGCTCGGCCTGCGGCCCGCGGGGCGGGTGGATCGAGGTCACCGAGGGGCGGAGGGCGGTGCCTCCGGCCGGGGCGGGGCCGGGGCCCTTCCGCAGGGTGCTGCGCGCCTTCCGCCCGGTGTGCGGAGCGTGTGCGCTCTCCATGGTCATCGGCTGTCGTGCTCCTCGGTCAAGGGCCGGGGCCGGCCCAGCAGTTCGTGGTACAGGCCGGTGACCGCGGCCGCGGTGCGCCGCACGTCGAACTCCGTACGCGCGTGCTCCTGGGCCTGGCGCCCCAGCGTGTCGAGCAGCCGCGGTTCGGAGAGCAGCCGGCCCAGCGCCTTGGCGAGGGCCGTGGGGTCCTCCGGGGGTACGAGGCACAGCTGCGCCTGACCGGGCGGCAGGCTCTCGCGGGCGCCGCTGACATCGGAGACCACGACCGGCCGGCCGCAGGCCATCGCCTCCAGGGGGGCGAGTGCCATGCCCTCCCAACGCGACGGCAATACAACGAGATCGGCGGCCTGAAGCCACGGCCTGATGTCGGTGGCGGCTCCCGCGAAGAGGACGCCCGGCGGGGCCGAACGGCGCAGCCGCTCGCCGTCCGGCCCGTCGCCGACCAGCACCAGTCGGGCGGTCGGGGCGTGCGCGGTGACCTCGGGCCAGGCGCGCAGCAGGACGTCCTGCCCCTTCTGCTGGCACAGGCGTCCGACGCAGACGGCCAGCGGGCCCTGCGGGGAGGACTGGGACAGCAGCGGCAGGGCGGCGCGGGCCACGGCCTGCTCCTCACCGCCGCCGGGGCGGAACCGTTCGAGGTCCACCCCGTTGCGGACCACCGCCCAGCGGGCGGCGATCCCGGCGGCTTCACCCGCCCGGCGCTCGGACTCGCTGACGCACAGCACCCGGTCGGCCCAGCGGGCCCCGAGCCGCTCCCAGCGCAGGGCGAGGGCCGCGGTGGTGCCGCCGACGGCGTCGAACGACCAGGCGTGCGGCTGGAAGACGGTGGGCAGGGCGCCCCGTACGGCGAGCCGGCCGGCCAGCCCGGCCTTGGCGCTGTGGGCGTGCAGCAGGTCCGGGCGGATGCGCCGGACCAGGCGGCCGGCGCCGAGGACTTCGGAGGCCAGCGCCGGTCCGGGGGCCCGGCCGGCCCGCCAGGCGTGCACCTCCGCCCCGGCCTCGCGGGCGGCGGCGGCGAGTTCGCCGCCGGGCGGGCAGCCCACGACGGGCCGCAGTCCTTCCCGTGCCTGGGCCCGGACCAGGTCCGTGACGACCCGGGCGACCCCTCCGTCCACGGGCTGGACGAGGTGGAGGACGGTCGGCCGGTGCCCGGCCGGCGCGCTGCTGAGCTGGTGTGAGTCCGACTGCACGAGGAGTGATCTCCGTACGTTCAGCGGCGTGCGTCTGCCTGTACGAAGAGCACGCCGAGGAAATGTCCCTGACTTTCGGCCTCGAACCCGAAATTCAGGCTGCGGGCCCCGCTGGACAGCGCGGGAGCGAGATCGAAGACGTCCGCGTCGTATCCGAGGCTGTTCATGTGTTCGGGCTGCCGCTTGAAGGCAGGTCGGCCGAATTCTGTGATAGTAGAATTCATCACATCATTGAACGGGTTTTCGGCATCGCTGAGGTTCACGCGCCTGCCGCTGTCCGCCGTGACGGAGAGTGAGTCCCCGAGGGCCCCGCGGTCCCCGTCGTAGCCGACGATCCCCACCTTCCCGCCACCGCCGGCGGGCACGGCCATCCCGTCGAGCCGCAGCGCCAGCCCCGGCCCCCGGGTCCGGCCCGCCTCCCGGTCGGCGTCCTCCCCGCCGGGGTCCGCACGGCCCGCGAGCGGCTCGAAGCCGTCCCACAGCGACAGCTCGCGCAGCGGCTCCTTCTCGTGCTCGTACGCGGCCACGAGCGTCCAGCCGCCCCAGGCGCCGACCTCCGACTGGCCCATCGCGATGTTCAGCTGGGCCACCGTCCACACCCCGGCCCCGCGCGCCTGCACCAGGGCGGTGACGTCCGCGGAGGCCTGGTAGGCGTCGCTGCCGCCGCCCGTGCGGTGGCCGATCCGGGTGTCGGCCAGGACCTCCTTGTACTCCCCGCCGGGCTCCGCCACCAGGACCCGCCCGTTGTCCTCCGGCGGCTTCTGCTCGCCGACCCGCAGGTTCCCGCCCCAGTAGAGCCGTGCGTACGTCACCTTGGCCCCGGCCGGGACGCGCAGCTCGGCCCGCGTGGAGTTGTACGTGTTCGGGTCCTTGTCCAGGTCGCTGTAGAACATGTCGAACTCGCTGTTGACCCCCGCCGCACCCCGCTTGACCTCACGGCAGGACTGCGAGTCCTGGTCGGCCCGGCGGCCGCAGCTGATGCCCGAGTTGGAGGCGCGCACCAGCCCGCCGTGCTGGACGGCGTGGTAGCGCTGAGTGAAGGGGAGCCGGGCCGACTCCCCCGGTCCGTCCGCCGCGGGGACGGCCGCCCGGGCCGTCGGAAGGGCCATCGAAACTCCGAGGCAGGACAGTGCGGCAAGTGCCCGGAAAGCGGTGCGCCCGGTCGACTTCACAGCCTTCGACATGTCCCGGCCTCCATTTTTGATCAAGGCGTCAAAACAGGAGTGCACTTTGTCAGAAATCGGGGTGGAAATCACGCCGGACTCGCGCGTACGGCCTTTTGGGCGATCGTGCGCACCCTTGCGCACGGCGCGTCGTTAAGGCCGGGCACCAGGCCCCGGACGAAAGGAAATACGGAGATGAATCCGGATGTCCTGAGCCGCGGCCCGCACCGGGTTCCGGCGGCCGGGCCGGCGAACGCGTGTGGCAGCGCCGCGCGCGCGTGCGCCCTGCCGGACCCCGCGTCCGGCTCCGCCCGCGGCGGCAAGTAGCCCGCCGGACAAGGCACTTGTCCACGAAGGCGACCGTTCGAGCACCCGCCCGGGCTGCTCCGCCGGCGCCGCCAATCGGGTGAACACACGCAACCCAAACCAGCGGCCGGACGTTGATCCGGGTGCTCCTGTACCGGGCAATCCTGCAGAAAAGGGACGACAGTGATCAAGAAGATGATGGCCACGGCGGTGGCCGCGGCCTCCGTCGTGGGCATGGGCGCGACGCAGGCTATGGCTATCGGGAACGACGGCGGGGTCACCACCGTCAACGGCAACGGTGCCGCCCAGGTCTACGGCAACCAGGCCACCTACGGGCACATGAGCCCGCAGATGGCGCTGATCCAGGGCTCGCTGAACAAGCCGTGTGTCGCCCTGCCGGCCAAGGTCAACGCCCAGTCGCTGGTCGCTCTGCTCAACGTCGGTGTCCAGGACATCCCGATCCTGTCCGCGCCGCAGACCCAGCAGTGCACCGAGAACAGCACCCAGGCCAAGGGCGACGAGCCGCTCTCGCACATCCTGGACAACATCCCGATCCTGTCCGGCAACGTCTCCGCCGGCAGCTGAGCCTCCGGCTCCCCTCACCCGAGGCCGCCGCACCCTCGCGGGTCGCGGCGGCCTCGTCGTATGGAATTCCGAATTCCGAGCACTTCCGGAACCCCGGAAAAAGATCTCGAAAAAACGCTACGCCGGTCCCGGAATTCCTCCTCGGGGGCATTGGGGTGAAATCCTCCGACCTCCCCTGCAAAACCCGGTTTCTTTTCCCCTCCGGACTCGTTCTCATACTGCAGCGGTGTCGACGGACAGAAAACTGTGGGCGCACCACGATGGTCGTGCGTGCGACGGCATCCACCACTGCGGGAAGGATTGAAGAAAATGAAGTACACGAAGGCAGCCGCGGTCACCGCGGGCGTCCTGATGGCCGCCGGTGCCGCCACCCCCGCCATGGCCGACTCCGAGGCCATGGGCAAGGCCGCCCACTCCCCCGGCGTGCTCTCCGGCAACCTCGTGCAGGTCCCGGTCCACATCCCGGTGAACGTCTGCGGCAACTCGGCCAACCTGATCGCCCTGCTGAACCCCGCGTTCGGCAACGTCTGCGTCAACGACTGACACAGCGACGCGTCTGCGCCCGCAAGGGCAAACCTCCTCGGGGTGGCCTCGGAGTGCACGGCGGTGCACTCCGAGGCCACCTTGAATTCCAGCGCCGGCCAGGGAGCCGGCAGACAGGGAAGGACCCATGCGACAGGTACTGAGCCGACAGGTGCTGAGCAAGGGGATGCTCACGGCCGCGGCTGCGTCGAGCCTGCTGTCCCTCGGGGCGGGTGCGGCGTTCGCGCATCCCGGCGCCACTGCCGAGGCCTCGCACTCCCCGGGCGTGCTGTCCGGCAACAGCGTCGCGGTACCGGTCACGGTGTCCCCGAACGTCTGCGGCAACAGCATCGACGGCGTCGGGATGCTCAACCCGGCGATGGGCAACAACTGTGCGAACGTCACCTCGCACGAGCCCCGCGGATACGGGCACGGCTACGACTACGAGCGCTACCTGGAGCCGGGCACCGCCCGCGACTACGAGCGCTACCTCGCCGACCGCTACCCCCCGCGGCACGAGCAGGAGGCGCGGCACGAGGACCGCCACGAGGACGAGGGCGGCTACGGCGGCCCCCGCGGCCACCGGCCCGCACCCCGCCACGCATCCCCTCCCCGCCACGAGCCCGGCCCCGGCTACGGCTCCGAGGAGGAGGAGTGCGACGACCACGCGGGCCCGCCGGCGCACCACACCGCTCCCGCCCCGCGCCCCCGGCCGCACCACGCGAAGCCCGGCCCGGCGCACGCCAAGCCTGGGCCCGCCCACGAGGCCCCGCCCGCGCCCAGGCCGCACAAGCCCAAGCACGCCAAGCCGGCCCCGAAGCCGCAGCCCCACCCGCACCCCAAGCCCCACCCGAAGCCGCAGCCGGAGGCGAAGCCGGCCCCCGCCCCGGTGGTCCACGAGGCCCCGCCCGCCCCGGCGCCCGCACCGAAGCCCGCGGCCGAGCCGGTCCACGAGGCGCACACCCTTCCGGCCCCGGCCCCGGCACCCGTCCCGGTGCCGGAGGTGAAGCCCCCGGCCCCCGCCCCGGTGCCCGCCGAGGTCCCCGAGCCCCGTCCCCGCCGCGGGCACGTGGAAGAAGAGGCCCCGGCGCCCGCCCCGGTCGTCCCCGCCCCCGCCCCGGCGCCCGCGGCACCGGAGGCCGTGCGTCCCGCCCCGCAGGCTCCGGAGGTCCCCGCGGTCCCGGAGGCCCCCGCGGCCCCCGCGGCCCCCGCGGCTCCGCAGGCGGACCAGCCCCCGTCCGGGCCCAACGAGGACCGGCCGGTCTCCCTGCCGCCGGCCGCGCCCGTCCCGGCCCCCGGCGGCCCGGCCGTCACCCCGCTCCCGGCGCCCGCTCCCGCACCGGCGCCCGCCCCGGCGCCCCGGCCGGCCGCGGACGTCCCCGTCCTCGCCGAGACCGGTGCGGGTGAGCCGCTGACCGCGGCCGCGTTCGGTGCCGCGATGCTGCTCGGCGGAGCCGTTCTCTACCGCCGTTCCCGTATCTCCGTTTGATCGGAAGAACGGCCATCCGAAAAACGGCCGGAGAATCCCCCGTACGGATTCTCCGGCCGTTTGCCGTTCCGACGTCCGCAAGAAAGCGCGAGGGGTGGAGTTTCCGGGGCGGACGGGGCTCGTTACCCAGGACGAAAGCGGCGCACCGGGCGCCGCTTCGGGAAAGGGATTCGAAATGAAGTTCTCGAAGGTCGCCGCTGTCGTCGCGGGTTCGGTGGCGGTTCTCGGCGCCGGTGCCCCCGCCTTCGCCGCCGACGCGGCCGGCGCCGTCCCCATGAGCCTGAACGGGGGCGCGTTCGAGGTGGCCGAGGCCGCGGCACCGCTCGGCGAGAACCTCGGCGGACACCTCATCAACGCGTTCGACGAGCAGGGCTCCGCCGTGAACACGGCCGTGGAAACCGTCGGGGACGTCAACAAGGCCAAGAACGACCTGCCGGCCGAGGCCCTGAAGACCGGCAACCTCCTGACCCAGGCCACCCCGCTGCTCGGCGGCGTGCACCTCAACGGCGGCCGCTGACCCGACCGCCGCCCGTACCCGGGTACGCAAGAGCCGTCCACGCCGAGGGAGTTGCCCCGGCAGGGACGGCTTTCGCGTACCCGGGTACGGGCGCACCCCGGCGCACGGGGCCGGCCCGTCCGGCCGTACACACGGCTGTGGGGGGGGGGGGGGGGGGGGGGGGGGGGGGGGGAGGGGGGGGGGGGGGGAGGAGGGGGGGGGGGGGGGGGGTGGGTTTGTCGCCGGGGGGTGGGGGA
>NZ_JBVIDV010000007.1:53414-85277 GCF_055572195.1 Streptomyces sp. NPDC030809 | reverse complement strand
CCCCCCCCCCCCCCCCCCCCCCCCCCCCCCCCCCCCCCCCCCCCCCCCCCCCCCCTGTCCCCCCCCCCCCCCCCCCCCCCCCCCCCCCCCACAGGGTCCGCAGCGACCTGATCAGTCGTTGATGCAGGTGTTGCCGAACGCCGGGTTCAGGGCGCCGATGACGCTCACGGCGTTGCCGCAGACGTTGACCGGGACGTGGACCGGGACCTGGACGAGGTTGCCGGAGAGGACACCGGGGGAGCCCACAGCAGCGCCCTCGGCCTGGGAGTCGGCGACGGCGGAGCCGGCAGCCGCACCCGCGGCGAGGCCGGCGGTGGCCAGGACCAGGGCGGCCTTCTTGGCAGAGTTCATGGGAAGTGCACCTTCTGTTCGACGTTCTGCCCCGATCCGGGGCTCACACCGAGCGAAACGTCCCACGCTGCCGTACGACACGGGCACGGCCGCGATCCACCCTGTTCAGCGCAATAGTCGGACCTGTTGCCTCGCCGTGTTGACGCCGGGCCCGCTACGGCAGTTCCGGCGCGTCGGGGATCTCCGGCACCTCGGGGATCTCGGGGATCTCCGGCACCTCGGGCAGGGGCGGGGCGGGCGGCAGCGCGGGCACCTCCGGCACGGCCGGGAGCTTGGGCAGTGCCGGCAGCTTCGGCAGCTCGATCGGGAGCTCCGGGATCGGCGGCAGCTTGGGCAGCTCGACCGGCGGCAGCTTCACCCCGCCCAGCAGCCCGCTCAGGGAGGCGAGCAGGTCGTTGAGGGTCTTGGTGAGGGTGCCGAGCAGGTCCTCGACGGGCCCGGCCCGTTCGGCGGTCTGCTGTCGTTCGATCTGCTGCTGGACGGCCGAGATGCGCTTGGTCACGTCCGCCACGCGCGGGGTGGCGGCATCGCCGTCGGCGGCGCTCGCCGGGGCGGCCGCGCCGAAGAGTATGGCCGCGCAGAGGGCCGACGGGACGAGGACACGGGACGCCTTCTTGCGGTGCATGGGATGTTCCTTCGCGTGGTCGTGCGGGACCGAGCGGTCCCCGACCCCACCGTGTGAACAGCCCGCTACGGACCGCAACAGGATCTTGGCCCGCCCAAGCCCCCCGGGAGCCCTGCGGGAAGCGACTCGGGGGCCCGCCGCGGCCGCGCAGGGGGCGCCCGGCCCCGCGCGCGAAAACCTCGGCGCGCGCGGGCCGTTTGAGTGAAGCAGCGGAACCAACCGCCGGAAGTGCCGGTTGATCAGGGCGCTCCATTAGCGGGCACTCGTGCGACAAAAGGACCAATCAAAATGCTCAAGAAGATCATGGCCACCGCCGCGGTCACCGGAGCGGTGCTCGGTGCCGCCGCTGCCGCCGCCACCCCCGCGATGGCGATCGGCAACGACAACGGGGTCACCACCTTCAATGGCAACGGATCCCAGCAGATCTACGGCAACCAGAAGACCCACGGCGACATGAGCCCGCAGCTCTCCGTGGTCCAGGGCACCCTGAACAAGCCCTGCCTCGGCATCCCGGCCAAGGTCAACGCCCAGTCGATCCTCGCCCTCATCAACGTCGGCGTCCAGGACATCCCGGTCCTGTCGGCCCCGCAGACCCAGCAGTGCACCGAGAACAGCACCCAGGCCAAGGGCGACGAGCCGCTCTCGCACATCCTGGACAACATCCCGGTCCTGTCCGGCAACGCCTCCGTCGGCAGCTGACCCAGGCCCCTCCTTCCGAGGAGCCCCTCCCGGCGTGAGCCGGTGGAGTGACGGAAACCCCGGCAGCCTCCAGCTGCCGGGGTTTCCGCCTGCCGGGCCGGGTCAGGAGGTCCAGAAGTCCCACCAGCGGGTGAGGATCAGCATCCCCACCACGCCGAGGTGCAGGACCGGCAGCACCCACGGGAACTCGCCGAGGAAGGTCCGCACCCCCCGCGGGGCGGGCAGCGCCCCCGCCGTCACATTGCGTGCGACGGTGGCCCAGAACATGACGATCGTCGCCGTCCAGGCCAGGCAGCACCACAGGCACAGGGCGTTGATCTCGTACAGGGACTGCTGCATCAGCCAGGTGCAGAAGCCGACCCCGAAGAGCTGGCCCGCCGTCAGGCCCCGCCAGAACCACGGGCGGTGGGCGGCTCCGGCCAGCAGCCCCACGCCCACGCAGACCACGATCCCGTAGGCGACCAGGCCGAGCATGGGGTTGGGGAAGCCGAAGGCCTGGGCCTGCTCGCTCTGCATGACGCTGCCGCAGGAGACCACCGGGTTCAGGCTGCACGCCGGCTTGAAGTCCGGGTCCTCCAGCAGGAGGAACTTGTCGAGGGTGATCACCCAGGAGGCCCACAGGCCCGCGGCGCCGGTGGCCACCAGGAGCCATGCGAACCCTCGGCCCGCGCCGGCCGGTTCGCTCCCGGGCCGGGTGCGGGGGCGGTCCTGTTGCCGGGGGATCGCCCCGGCCGCTGTGTTCGTCGTTGCCATGGCCCGCACGATACCCCCGCATAACACCGCATACATGGGCCAATCGTCCCATCGATAGGGCGAGTTGACCGGAACTGGTACGGATGTGGCATGGCACGCGTAGACGCATTGACCGACGTGGCCGGCCTCCGCGTGGGGCACGCCCGGCTGACCGCGGACGGCGCACTCACCGGCACCACGGTGGTCCTGGCACCCGAGGGCGGGGCGGTCGCGGCCGTGGACGTCCGCGGCGGCGGCCCGGGCACCCGCGAGACCGACGCCCTCGACCCGCGCAACCTCGTGCAGCGCATCGACGCCCTGGTGCTGACCGGCGGGAGCGCGTACGGGCTCGACGCGGCCTCGGGGGTGGCGGCCTGGCTGGAGGAGCAGGGCCGGGGGGTGCCGGTGGGGCGGGACCCGTCCCAGGTGGTGCCCGTGGTGCCGGCCGCCTGCCTCTTCGACCTCGGCCGGGGCGGGGACTGGCGGGCCCGGCCGGACGCGGCGCTCGGCCGGGCCGCGGTGCAGGCCGCGGCGGACTCGGCGCCCGGGGCCCCGGTGGCCCAGGGCTCGGTGGGCGCGGGCACCGGGGCGGTGGCCGGCGGACTGCGCGGCGGGGTCGGCTCGGCCTCCGTCCTGCTGGAGTCCGGGGTGACGGTCGCCGCGCTGGTCGTCGTCAACGCGGCGGGCTCGGTGGTGGACCCGCTGACCGGGACCCTGTACGGAAACCTGTTCGCGGGCCGGGTCCGCCACCCGGAGCCCGCCGCGCACGAGGCGGCCGTACGGCGCCTGGAGCGGGCGCGCGCGCAGACGGCGGGGCGCACGGCCGGTGCGGTGCAACCACCGCTCAACACCACCCTCGCGGTGGTCGCCACGGACGCGCTCCTCGGCAAGGCGCAGGCGCAGAAGCTGGCGGGGACGGCGCACGACGGGCTGGCGCGGGCGGTGCGCCCGGTGCACCTGCTGAACGACGGGGACACCGTCTTCGCCCTGTCGGCGGGCCGGCGGCCGCTGGCCGACCTGGAGCTTTTCAATGCGGTACTGGCCGCGGGGGCGGACGCGGTGACCCGGGCGGTGGTCAAGGCCGTGCTGGCGGCGGAGGGCTGGGAGGGACCCGGCGGGGTGTTCCCCGCGTACCGGGAGCTCTACGGGGACCTGCACTGAGGACCGGCGGCGCGGCCCGGACCTTTCACCGCGTATGGCAGGGAACCATCCCGTGCCGCCGTCCGTTTTCCCGAATCCCGGACGCGAGGTCAGGCCCGGGGGTTACGTTGAGCTTTCGCCAAGTAACGTGCTGCGACGGCCTGGAGACTCACCTTGAGCGATCCGTACGAGACAACCGAGGCGCACCTCGACCGACTCCTGGGCCGCGCCCTCAACTCCTTCGACCTCCCCGACCTGCTGGTGGAGCGCCTCGGTACGGCGCTCGCCCACAGCTCGGCCCTGCACTCCTCGCACCACAGCACGATCACCGGCGTGCACCGGGAGACCTTCCGGCACACCTATCTGCTGCCGGACGGGGCGGCGGTCTCCCTGTGGGAGCTGGCGTACCGGTCGGGCGACACCGAGCCGCTGCGGCACGAGGTCTTCGCCAAGCGGGCGGAGCTGTCCCTCGCGGCGAGCCGGCTGTTCGGGGACTGCGGTGCGCCCGTGGCCGAGCTGGAGTTCCACGGCCTGCTGCCGGAGGACGGGGAGGAGCTCCCCGGCCCGGAGGACGCCTGGGGCACGGACCGCCTGGCCCGGGACATCGCCCTGCTGGGCGGGCTGCCGGCAGCCGCCTCCGCGCTGCCGGAGCAGCGCCGGACGTACTCCGTGGACGAATCGGCGGACCATGCGCGGCGGGTGCTGCGGCGCGCGGAGAACGCGGACCGGCCGGGAGCGGACACGGCCCGGCTGCTGCGGTCGGCGTACGGGCACCAGATCACCCAGGCCTTCGGCGGGCGGCACTTCCTCGCGGACGGGCGGGACGCCGGATTCACCCTGTACGAGCACGCGTTCGTACTGCTGGACGGTACGGAGGTGAGCCTGTGGGAGGTGGAGCACACGGCGACCCCGGACGGCCGGCACATGTGCGAGGTGTACGCGAGCGAGGCGGCGGCGCGCGAGGCCATGGAGCTGCGCGCCCGGGTGCGCTGACCGGCGGGTGAGGCGGGCGGCGGCGCCCGGGGTCAGGGGCGGGCCGGCTCGGACAGCCGCAGGTCCAGGGGCGGTTCGCGGGTGATGCGGACCGCCTCGGGGCGCAGGTCCGCCGGGCCGGGCATCGCGCTGCCGGGCAGGCCCACCGCGGCCGCCCCGTGGGCGAGGGCGGCGGCCAGGGCTGCGGCGCCGGTGTCCGCGCCGGGGCCGCCGGCGATGAGGAAGCCCGCGAGGGCCGCGTCCCCGGCGCCGACGTTGCTGCGGACCGCTGGTGCCTCGGCGGTGCCGTAGTAGGTGCCCGAGTCCTCGACGAGCAGCTGGCCGTCGGCTCCGAGGCTGGCGAGCACCGCGCGGGCGCCGCGCTCGCGGAGCTCCGCGGCGGCCTTGACGGCGTCCCCCACGGTGGCCAGCGGGCGGCCCACGGCGGCGGCGAGTTCCGCGGCGTTCGGCTTGACCAGGTCCGGTTGGGCTTCGAGGGCGGCGAGCAGGGCTGGTCCGGAGGTGTCCAGGGCGGCCCGTGCGCCCGCGTCGTGGACGGCTCGGACCAGGTCCGCGTACCAGCCGGGGCCCAGGCCCCGGGGGAGGCTGCCGCAGCAGGCCGCCCATCCGGCGCCGGCGGCCTGGGTGCGGACGGTGGAGAGCAGCAGGTCCGCTTCGGCGGGGCTGAGCTCCGGGCCCAGTGCGTTGATCTTGGTGAGGGTGCCGCCGGGTTCGGCCACGGCGATGTTGGCGCGGGTGTGGCCGCTGATCGAGACGGCCGTGACGTCCACGCCGAGGCTGCCGAGGAGTTCGGCCATCAGCGCGCCGGCGGTGCCGCCGAGCGGGAGCACCGCGGTGGTGCTGCGGCCGGCGGCGGCCACCGCGCGGGAGACGTTGACCCCCTTGCCGCCGGGGTCCACGTGGTCGGCGGTGGCACGCAGGACCGCGCCGCGCTCCAGGACGGGCACCTCGTACGTCCGGTCGAGGGACGGGTTGGGGGTGACGGTGAGGATCATGCGCACCTGACTGCCCGGGGCTGTGGGTTTCCGGACCACCATACGACGACGAAACACCGCAGAACGGAAAAACGGATCCGCCCGCCGCGCGCGGTGCGGGCGGCGGGCGGATCCGTTCACGAGCGGTCGGGGCCCGGGCTCCCGGGGGCTCGGGAGCCCGGGGCTCAGACGGTGACCTTCTGCGGGGCCCCGTCCCCGCCGGCCGCGATGCCGGGCTCGTCGGCCCAGCCGCCGGCCTCGGCCTCGTGGCCGATGCCCTGCTGCTGCTTGGCCGGCAGGGCGAACATCACCGCGAAGATGACGACGAGGACGCCGGAGACCCACCACAGGGCCTGCTGGAAGCCCTCGATGAAGGCGGGGCCGGGGCCCTCCTTCGGCAGCTTCTCGTCGATCACCGTGAAGAAGACGACGGAGACCAGGCCGAGGCCCAGCGCGTTGCCCATCTGCGCGGTGGTGTTGATCAGGCCGGAGGCGGAGCCGGCGTGCTCGCGCGGCACCTCGGAGAGGACCGCGTCGGTGAGCGGGGCCACGATGAGGCCCATGCCGACGCCCATGACGATCAGCGGGGCGGCCATCTGCCAGGGGGCGATGTCCATGCCGTAGCGGTTCGCCTCCCAGATGTAGAGCAGCAGGCCCGCGCCCATGGTGAGCGCACCCGCCTGGAGCACCTTGCGGCCGAAGCGGGGCACGAGCTTCTGCACGGACATGCCCGCGGCCACGGAGACGGCGATGGAGAACGGGATGCCGGTGGCGCCCGCCTTCAGCGCGCTCCAGCCCAGGCCGATCTGCATGTAGAGCGTCCACACCAGGAAGAAGATGCCGGTCGCGATGCCGAAGGTGAGCTGGACGGCTATGCCGGCCGCGAAGCTCTTCACCTTGAAGAGGGACAGCTCGACGAGCGGGGAGCCGTCCTTGCGGGTCTTGTGCTTCTCGTACGCGACGAAGGCGAGGGCCAGGAACGGCACGGCGCCCATGCACAGGAAGCCCCACAGCGGCCAGTCGTTCTCGCGGCCCTGGGTGAGCGGGTAGATCAGGCCGACCAGCGCGAGGGTCGCGAGGACCACGCCGACGAGGTCGAGGCGCAGGGCCTTGGGGGCCTTGGACTCGCTGATGAACCGGCTGCCCAGGATGACGCCGGCGATGCCGACGGGCAGGTTGATGAGGAAGATCGGGCGCCACTCCAGGCCGAAGAGGTTCCACTGGGTGAGCAGGGCGCCGAGGATCGGGCCGGAGACCGCACCGAGTCCGACGATCGCGCCGAACATGCCGAAGACCTTGCCGCGCTCGTGCGGCGGGAAGGTGACGTGGATGATCGCGAGCACCTGCGGGACCATCAGTGCGGCCATGGAGCCCTGGAGCAGCCGGGAGGCGACCAGCATCTCCTGGTTGGCGGCCAGGCCGCAGAGGGCGGAGGCGGCGGTGAAGCCGGTGATGCCGATGAGGAAGAGCCGCTTGCGGCCGTAGATGTCACCGAGGCGGCCGCCGGTGATCAGGCCCGCGGCGAAGGCGAGCGCGTAGCCGGCGGTGATCCACTGGATCGCGCTGGTGGACGTGTCCAGGTCCTTCTGCATGCTGGGGATCGCGATGTTCACGATCGTCACGTCGACCAGGTCCATGAAGGCCGCGGTCATCACGATGGCCAGCGCCAGCCAGCGGCGTCGGTCGGCGACGGCCTCGGAGGACGTCTGGGGGGCCTGGTCGGCCGCAGGTATGTCGTGCCCGTCCGGCTCGGGCTTCTTGGACAGCTCGGTGCTCATGAGGAGAAACGTAGACCGGATGTAGGACAGTGCGTGGCCTATTTCCCTGGCAGCCTTGTCCGTATGACGGACACACCGGCACGGCTGCTGACCCTGCTGTCCCTGCTGCAGACCCCGCGCGAATGGCCCGGCAGCGAGCTGGCCGAGCGGCTGGGGGTCAGCACGCGGACGATCCGGCGCGATATCGAACGGCTGCGCGACCTGGGCTATCCCGTGGAGGCCAGCATGGGCGCGGTGGGCGGCTACCGGCTGGTGGCGGGGGCCGCGATGCCCCCGCTGGTGCTGGACGACGAGGAGGCGGTGGCGATCGCCGTGGGCCTGCGGGCCGGGGCCGGGCACGCCATCGAGGGCGTCGAGGAGGCCTCCGTACGGGCTCTGGCGAAGCTGGAGCAGGTGCTCCCGGCCCGGCTGCGGCACCGGGTGAGCACGCTGCAGACGGCCACCCTGCCGCTGACCCGCGGGGACGGGGCGCGCATCGATCCGCGGACGCTGACGGTGACGGCCTCGGCGGTGGCCGGGCAGGAGCGGCTGCGGTTCCGCTACCGGGCGGGCGACGGCACGGACTCGCGGCGGCAGGTCGAGCCGTACCGGCTGGTCTCCACGGGGCGGCGCTGGTACCTGGTCGCCTACGACCTGGACCGGGCGGACTGGCGGACCTTCCGGGTGGACCGGCTCTCGGAGCCCCTCCCGACGGGGGCGCGGTTCGCGCCGCGGGAGCTGCCCATGGGCGGGGACGCGGTGGCGTTCGTGTCCCGCGGGCTGCACGGCAGGCAGGAGGAGTACGAGGCCGAGGTGGCCTTCGGGGTGCCGGCGGAGCAGGCGCCCGACTGGCTGGGGCGGGCCGAGCCGGAGGGGGCCGGGGCCTGCCGGGTCCGGTTCTCCTCGGCGGAGTCCCCGGACTGGCTGGCGATGCGGCTGGCGATGACGGGGCTGCCGTTCACGGTGCGGGGGCCGGAGGCGCTTGCCGCCAGCGCGGCTGCACTGGGGGCGAGGCTCAGTTCGGCGGCGGGCCGGGGCTAGGCGGTGCGGGGCAGGGGCTGCCCCGCACCGCGGGCGAGGGGCTGCCCCGCACCGCGGACGCCTAGGCGACCGCGTCGAAGCCCGTGTCGGCGGCCATCTTCTTCAGTTCGAGGAGGGCGTGCTTCTCGATCTGGCGGATCCGCTCGCGGGTCAGGCCGTGCTGCTTGCCGACCTCCGTGAGGGTCCGCTCGCGGCCGTCGTCGATCCCGTACCGCATCTTGATGATCGAGGCGGTGCGCTGGTCGAGCTTGGCGATCAGGTCCTCCAGCTCCTCGCTGCGGAGCAGGGAGAGCACGGACTGCTCGGGCGAGATCGCGGAGGTGTCCTCCAGCAGGTCGCCGAACTGGGTCTCGCCCTCGTCGTCCACGGACATGTTGAGACTGACCGGGTCGCGGGCCCAGTCGAGGACGTCCGTCACGCGCTGCTCGGTCGAGCCGAGCTCGGCGGCCACCTCGGCGGGCTCGGGGTCGCGCCCGTTCTCCCGGTTGAACTCGCGCTGCACGCGCCGGATCCGTCCGAGCTCCTCGACCAGGTGGACGGGGAGGCGGATGGTGCGGGACTGGTCGGCTATGGACCGGGTGATGGCCTGCCGGATCCACCAGGTCGCGTACGTGGAGAACTTGAAGCCCTTGGCGTAGTCGAACTTCTCGACGGCGCGGACCAGGCCTGCGTTCCCCTCCTGGATCAGGTCGAGGAGCGGCAGGCCGCTGCGCGGGTAGCGGCGGGCCACGGCCACGACCAGGCGGAGGTTGGAGCGGATGAAGATCTCCTTGGCCCGCTCGCCCTCGGCGGCGAGCAGCTCCAGCTCCTCCTGCGTCGCGGAGCCCGCCTTGCCGGCCTCGACCTCCCCGTCGAGGACCTGGCGGGCGAACACCCCGGCCTCGATGATCTGGGAGAGCTCCACTTCCCTGGCGGCGTCGAGCAGCGGGGTGCGCGCGATCTCGTCCAGGTACATGCCGACCAGGTCGCGGTCTGCGATTTCCGCGCTGGCGGCGCGGCTGGCGGCACCCTCGGACTGACGACGGGCGACGGCGCGGGTTGCCATGCGTGCTCCCTTGCAATGAGTTCGGTCGCGGTGCGGCTTTGGTGCGTCTGGCTGCGGCCCCCGGAACACTCTCCCGAGTGCCCGCATCCGAAGGAAACAACGACTGGAATCGGGACAGAATTCCCACGCCGCGTCTCTTTTTTCGCGATCTTGCAGTATCCTGCCCCGTCCGCGCCGCTCACCTGGTTGCCGACCTGGTAGCCCTCCCTCGCTGAAGACGGAAACCGCCCCGATCGGGTTGCCTGGCCGGATGACCGGTTTGAGCGGAACGCGACCGGGTGCGGCCGCGTACGAACGGGTGCGACCGGGTGCGACCGGGCCGGAACGCGGGCGAGGCCGGACGCCCCGCCCCCGTGGGGACGTGCGTCCGGCCTCGCCGGGTGCCGCGCCGTGCGGCGGCCGGGTCAGTGCGCGATGACCGGCACCGGCACGTCCGCCTCGGACGGGTCTCCGGAGGCGACGACCGCGCCGGTCTCCGGGCGGCCGGTGTTGATGAGGGTCAGGGCGATCACGGCCGAGGCCGCGAGGATGCCCACCGCCCACCAGATGGCCGCGGCATAGCCGTGCACCATGCCCTGGGCCTGGAGGGCCTTCAGGGCGGCCCCGCCGCCGGCGCCCTCGGAGGCGTGCGCCACCAGGTACGAGGTGGTGGCGGAGGCCGCGATGGTGTTCAGCAGGGCGGTGCCGATGGCGCCGCCGACCTGCTGCGAGGTGTTGACCATGGCGGAGGCGACACCGGCGTCGGCCGGGTCCACCCCGTGCGTGGCCAGGGACATCGCCGGCATGAAGGCGGTGCCCATGCCCAGGCCCAGGAGGAGCTGGGCCGGGAGGATCAGCGCCGGGTAGGAGGAGCCGACCTCCAGCTGGGTGAGCAGCAGCATGCCGGTGGCGGCGACCAGGAACCCGGGGCCCATGAGCAGCCGCGGCGGGACCCGCGTCATGAGGCGGGCGCCGATCTGGGTGGAGCCGGTGATCATGCCCGCGATCATCGGGAGGAAGGCGAAGCCGGTCTTGACCGGGGAGTACCCCTTGACCACCTGGAGGTAGTAGGTGAGGAAGAGGAACAGGCCGAACATCGCGATGACGGCCAGGCCGAGCGAGAGGTAGACCCCGCCCCGGTTGCGGTCGGTGACCACGCGCAGCGGCAGCAGCGGGGAGCGGACCTTGGACTCGGTCAGGGCGAAGGCGGCGAGCAGCACGGCGGAGCCGATGAACAGGCCCAGGGTGACCGGGTCGGTCCAGCCGTCGGACTCGGCGCGGGTGAACCCGTAGACCAGGGCGACCAGGCCCAGGGTGGAGAGGATCACGCCGGGGATGTCCAGCGGGGAGCGGTTGCGGGCGTCCGCGGGCTCGCGGATGACGAGCCAGGCACCGACCGCGGCGACCACGGCGAAGGGGATGTTGACGAAGAAGGTCCAGCGCCAGTTCAGGTACTCGGTCAGGAAGCCGCCGAGGATCAGGCCCACGGCCCCGCCGCCGCCGGCGATGGCACCGTAGATGCCGAAGGCCTTGGCGCGCTCCTTGGCGTCGGTGAACATGACCGCGAGCAGGGAGAGGGCCGCGGGGGCGAGCAGGGCGCCGAAGGCTCCCTGGAGGGCGCGGGCGCCGAGCATCATGGCCTCGCCGGTGGCCGCACCGCCGAGGGCGGAGGCGGCGGCGAAGCCGGCCAGGCCGACGATGAAGGCGTTCTTGCGGCCCCACAGGTCGGCAATCCGTCCGCCGAAGAGCAGCAGGCCGCCGAAGGCCAGCGCGTACGCCGTGATCACCCACTGGCGGTTGCCGTCGGAGATGCCCAGGTCCTGCTGGGCGGAGGGCAGCGCGATGTTCACGATGGTCGCGTCGAGCACGACCATGAGCTGGGCGAGGGCGATGAAGACGAGGGCTTTCCAGCGGCTCGGGTCGGGCGTTTTCGGCATGGGGGTAGCCACCTCTTGGTGCGATTGCGGAGAAACCGGATGTATCGGGTTACTGACGTGCTGACGTGCTGACGTGTCGTGGCGTTTGCCGGGTATCGGAAGTTCGGGGCCCTCGGCGTCCGGGCGTCAGCCGGCGGCGGAGGCCGCGGCGGCCCGGAGGGCGTCGAGGGTGGCCGGGGTGCCCGGCAGTTCGGAGCGGGCGGGGGCGCGCAGGCCGTCGAGGAACAGCTGCAGATGGCGGTGGACGAAGCGGTCGGTGTCGATGCAGGCGGTGCCCGGCAGCGGGCGGCTGAGCTGGGAGAGCGCCAGCAGCAGGTCGCCGACGGCCACGTCGGTCCGCAGCAGCCCGGCCTCCTGGGCCAGCAGGGTGGTCCGCTCGACCGCCCCTTCCAGGGCCTCGCGGGCGGCGAGCAGCTCGGGATGGTCGTGGTCGAAGTCGCCGGCGAGCATCGGGCACAGGGCGCCGATGCGCTCGTCGGCCGCCTCGTGGACGAAGCGGCTCAGGGCGGCGAAGGCGTCGGGCTCCTCGGCGAGGGCGGCCTCGGCCTGGGCGGTGACCCGGCCCATCACGTACAGGACCACCTGGCGGACCAGGGTCGGGCGGTCGGGGAAGTGCCGGTAGAGCGTGGCGTTCCCGATGCCGGCCCGGCGGGCGATCTCGTCGAGCGGGGCCTGTGCGCCGTGCTCGACGAACATCTCGCGGGCCGCGGCGAGGATCCGCTCGCGGTTGCGCAGGGCGTCGGCGCGCGGGCGTACGGGCTTGAGGGCGGGCGCGTCCAGCGGGGCGCGCGGCGCGGGGGCGGCGGGGGCGCGCGTCCCGGTCGCGGCCGGCGTCCCGGTCGCGGCCCGCGGGCCGGTCACGGCCGCGGCCACGGCGGCGGTCACGGTCTCGGTCTCCACCACTGCGCTGCTCCCTCGGATCTCGATGGGGGTCGGCGGCCCCAAGCGGGGAGCCGGTCCCCGTTTCGAGGACATCGGGTTAAACGGGGAGAGCTTCCCCGGTTATTTCACTCGTCCGCGTGACCTGCATCACAGCCCGCCCCACGTTCGGCCGCTCCCGGCGAGCGGTCCCGCCGGGGCCGTCGGAGGGTGAGCGCAGGAGCGCAGCCCGGGTCCGGCCGGCTGCCGCGGACCCGAAGGCGACCGCATGCCGCAGACCCGCCACCGGATATGCCGTCACCGCCGGACCAGCGCCTACATCGGACTCACCGCGCTGGCTCTCGGCGTGACCGCCACCGCCAGTGCCGGAATGGGCGACCGGGCCAGCACCACCGCCGGCCCCGTCTCGACCGCCGCGAACGAGTCGGCGCTCGCGCCCTGCCGGATCTCCGGCGCCATGGGCGTCCAGATGTCCGAGGGGCTGCCGACCCCGCCCGGGTACTCGCGCTCGACCGGCGAGGTGCGGGCCCTGAACCTGATGATCGACTTCCCGGACGCCAAGGGCGAGGGGACGGCGACGGACCGGCTGGCCGAGTTCTTCCCGCAGACCTCGGACTGGTTCCGCACCAGCTCGTACGGGCGGCTCGTCTACCGCCCGGAGGCGCCGGTGCGCAGCTGGCTGCGGATGCCCATGCCGTTCGCCGCGTACGGGATCGAGCGGGGCTCCCCGTACGAGCCGGGCTACCGGCAGTTGGTCGAGCACATCGTGAAGGCGGCCGATCCGGAGGTGGACTTCAGCAAGTACGACCTGGTCAACATCCTCGTCACGCCGAACGCGGGGCCCTCGGCCCTGGACACGGTGCTGTCGGTGACCTTCTCCGGGAACGGGGAGGCCCCGATCGCGGACGGGGTGCCGCTGGCCAACACCTCGTTCGTCTACAGCCGTCAGGACGACGGCTCCGGCGCCTACCGGGAGACCGGCTACCGGGTGCTGCCGCACGAGAACGGGCACGTCTTCGGGCTGCCCGACCTCTACACCTCGGACGGCGGCGGCGCGGTCGGCCACTGGGACATCATGAGCGAGGACTGGGGCGCCAACAACGACCTGCTGGGCTGGCACAAGTGGAAGCTGGGCTGGCTGGACAACGACCAGGTCAGCTGTGCCTCCAAGACCGGCACCACCGACCACGTGCTGAGCCCGCTGGCCGTGCAGGGCGGCACCAAGCTGGCCTTCGTCCCGGTGTCCGACTCGGCGGGCTTCGCGGTGGAGGTGCGCACTCCGGCAGGCAACGACGAGGCGGTGTGCAAGCCGGGCGTCCTCGTCTACAAGGTGGACTCGGAGGTGGACACCGGCCGCGGGCCGGTGACCATCTCGGACAGCGCCCAGGACAGCGGGGGCTGCACCCGGCGGCCCAACGTGCACGCGGAGCTGTCCGACGCGCCGTTCGGGCCGGGCGAGACCTTCACGGACGAGGAGACCGGGATCAGCGTCGCGGTCGTCGGCGAACTGCGCAACGGGAGCTACCAGGTGCGCATCACGCGTCCTTGAGGCGGAGCGGGCCGGGGCCGGAGGGCGTCCGGCAGGGGTCGTACGGCCGGTCCGGTCGGGTCGTACGGCCGGTCCGGTCGGGGTCCGGTCGAGAACCGTTCGGGGTCCGGCCGGGCCCCGCTCGCGGCCCGGCCGGGGACGGATCCGGGCCGGGTCGGAGAGGGCTCGCGGGGCCGGGCGTCCCGGTGCGGGCACCCCTAGGGTCGTACCACCGGACGACCACCCCAGGGAGACCCCGATGACGGCCCTCGTGCAGCTGAGCCCCCGTTCGAACGCGACGACCCGCCTGGTCTGCTTCCCGCACGCGGGCGGTTCCGCGAGCTACTTCCGGGACTGGTCCGACCACGTGCCGCTCACCACCGAGCTGCTGGGCGTGCAGTACCCGGGCCGGGAGGGCCGGTTCCAGGAGCCGCTCGCCTCCTCGGTGCACGCCCTCGCGGACGAGGCGGCCGCGGCCCTGCTCGCCGAGCCGGCCCGGCCCACGTGCCTGTTCGGGCACAGCATGGGCGGCGCGGTCGCGTACGAGACGATGCGGCGTCTGGAGGCCGCGGGCGCCGGGCACTTCACCCGGCTGTGCGTCTCGGGCCGGCGGATCAGCGGGTTCGACGAGGAGATACCGCAGGAGCCGTTCTCGGACGAGGAGCTGGAGCGCCGGCTGCTGGTGCTGGGCGGTACGCACCCCAGGGTGCTGGCCGATCCCGACCTGCGCGGCCTGTTCTTCCCCATCATCAAGAACGACTTCTTCCTCGTGGACATCTACCGCCCGGACCGGACCGCGCCGCTGCTGCGCGCCGAGGTGATCGCGCTGACCGGTGACGCCGACCCGCGGATCACCGTGGCCCAGGCCGAGGAATGGGCCTCCGTCACCACCGGGCCCGGCAGCACCCACGTGTTCCCCGGCGGCCACTTCTACCTCGCCGACCACATCGACACCCTGGCCCGCCTGGCCACCGCCGGTCTCAGCTCCCCGGACCTGGCCGCCGCGCGGTGACGGCCGGGCGGTGACCGCCTGCACACCCCCAGCGGCGGGCCGCCAACATCGGCTAACCTGTCCTCGACCCGCCTTCGTAGCTCAGGGGATAGAGCACGGCTCTCCTAAAGCCGGTGTCGCAGGTTCGAATCCTGCCGGGGGCACAGCGGAACAGCAGAACGCTCCCCGTCCGACCGGACGGGGAGCGTTCTGCGTCTGTGCGGTCCGCGTTGGTGCGGTCCGCGTTGGTGCGGTCCGCGTTCCTCAGGTCGTCACGAGGTCGGCGTAGAGGATCACGTTGTGGGCGCGGTGGCCGTCCTTCAGGGGGCCGCCGCAGGTGAGCACGCGGAGTTCGGGGCGGCTGGTCTCGCCGTAGACCTTGCGGGTGGGGAACTCCTCCTTCGGCACGTCCTCGATCTCGCGGATCCGGAACGCGGCCGTGGTGCCGTCCGCGCGCGGGACCTCGATCCGGTCCCCCAGCCTGATCTTCTTGACGTCCTTCATCAGGGCCGGGCCGTGCCGGGTGTCGTAGTGCGCGACGAGGACGGCCGCGCCCTTCTCCCCCGGGGTCACCCCGCCGGTCCACCAGCCCGGGGTCTCGGCCTCGGTGTCGGCGTCCGGCACGCCCAGCTCGCCGCTCGCGTCGGTGGTCAGGTCCAGCATCTTCCGCGCGTCCACGCCCGCGGAGGGGATCTTCAGCCCGGTCGGCCGGGACTCCGGCAGCGCCTTCGCGACCTGCTTCGCCGGGGCGGCGGCCGTGCTGCCGACCTTCGGGTCGGGGGCCGGGCCGGTGCCGGTGCCGCATGCGGCCGCGCCCGCGGTGACGGAGACGGCCAGGGCGGCCGCGGCGGTGGCCCGTACGAGACGGGGGCGGCGGGCGAGGCGCGTGGACACGCGGTTGCGGGCGCAGGTGGTCATCGGGGCTCCGGACGGGAGGGGGCGGCGGACGATGACTTCGACGCTACGGGGGGCGCGTGTGCGGGGTCCGTCGGACATGTAACGGTTGTCCGGATGGGGGGCGGCAAAGCGGTAACCGCCTGCGGCGGGGTGGGGCGGGGCGCGTGCGGAAGCCCTCCCGGCGGGCGGCCGGGAGGGCTTCGGACTCCGTCGTCAGCTGAGACCCTTGCTCCGCTCACCGATGCGGTCGCCCTGCGGGCTGCCGGCGCGCTTCAGGGCCGCCTTCGTGTGCAGGCCCCCCTTCACCTTGCTGCGCAGGGGGTTGTCGAAGCCGTGCGCCTTGGCCCAGGGGGGTTCGGTGGGGCGCCTCTCCTCACCCTCGGTGGTGCGGAGGCCTTTCTTCTGCTCTTTGCCCATCCCGTGGTCACTCCTTCGGGGAACAGCGGTCACCAAAGTCGTCTCATCGGACTATTCGGAGCATATGCCGCACGGCTGCACTCGGCATGCCGACCGGTCCCGGGGGCTCCGCCCCGGACCCCGGGGCTACGGGCGGGGCGGGATCAAGGCGGCGGGGCAGGCCGTGCCGCGGGGGAGTTGGTACGGCGCCGCGAGGCGGTATTCACCGGGGGCGGGGGCCAGCAGCGTGGTCCACTCGTCGCCGTTCGCGTCCGCCTCCGCACGGAACAGGCAGCCCGCCACATTCGTGTCGTCCGTCGGGGCCGCCACGCGCCTGCCCTCGCCGTCCACCAGCCCCAGCCACGGCGAGTACGGCACGCGGATCCGCACCGCCCCCGCCTCCCGCACGTCCACGACCAGCTCGCCGGCCCCGGCCCGCCGCACCGTCGCCGGCGGGTCCGCGAGCGGGGTCGGGTCGCTGACCCGGAACAGCTGCCAGTTCCGGTCGCCCCAGACCCGCTTCAGGTACGGGACCCCGCCCCGGATCAGCTCGGCCTCGCGCAGCCCGCCCGAGTCCGGGTCGTCCGCGGGCAGCACCACGTAGTGCACCGCCCAGCGGTCGAGCCACTCGCGGTAGTTCCCCGCGTCGAGGGTGTCGTCGTAGAAGAGGGGGTTGCGCTCCAGGTCGGCCTGGCGGTTCCAGCCGCGGGCGAGGTTGACGTACGGGGACAGGGCCGAGGACTCGCGGTGGCTGCTCGCCGGCACCACCTCCACCCGCCCGCGGTCCGCGCCGACCTGCTGGAGCCGGTCCACCAGCGGCGCGAGCTCGCGCGCCCAGGCGGCGACCGGGGTGGTGCGCACCACGTCCTTGACGCTGTTGACGGTGATCCAGGTGTTCAGCCCGGCGAAGGCGAGGAGCACCGCGTACCACTTGCGCGAGCGGGGCTCCGCGTACGGCAGGGCCGCCAGCAGCACGACCCCTGCGAAGAGCATCGCGAGCCGGGTGACGTTCGAGCCGACCTGCGAGTCGACCAGCCAGGTCAGGAACACCCCCGCCGCGTACACCGCCGAGGCCAGCCGCACGGTCTTCCACTTCGGCGGCACCAGCACCAGGACCAGCACGCCGAACAGGAACGGCAGCGAGGCCGACCCGACCGACATCGGCTGGGTGCCGGAGAAGGGGAACAGCCAGGCCGACAGCCCGACCACCAGCGCGGGGGGCAGCCCGAGGCAGTACGCGCCCGGCCGCCGCCCGCTCAGGAACAGTGCGGCCGCGATCACGCCGAGGAACAGGCCCGCGACGGGCGAGGCGGCCGTGGCCAGCCCGGCCAGCGGGACCGCCACCGCCGCCTTGCCCCAGCGGTTCCGGGCCCACTTCCGGGGCCAGCAGAAGACCGCCGCCACCGCGCCCAGGGCGAGCATCAGGCCGAGCCCGAAGGTCACCCGCCCGGAGAGCGCGTTGCAGAAGAGGGCGAAGACGGCGGCGAGCGCGGGCGGCACCGGGTTGCGCACCGCGCCCCGGCAGCGGAAGAGGATCAGGGTGACCAGACCGGCCGAGACCGTGCCCGCGATCATCATCGTGGTCCGGACCCCGAGCACGGACATCAGGTACGGGGAGACCACGCTGTAGGAGACGGGGTGCATGCCGCCGTACCAGGCGAGGTTGTACGCGGAGTCCGGGTGCCGGCCGACGAACTCGGCCCAGGCGTCCTGGGCCGCCAGGTCCCCGCCGCTGTTGGCGAAGAGGAAGAACCACACCACGTGCAGGGCGGCGGCCAGCGCGGTCACGGCCGTGACGACGGAGGCCACGGGGTGGCGGAGGCGGAAACGGGCGAGCGCGGAGCGGGGTTCCGCGGCGGGTGCGGATGCGGCCCCGGGTGCAGTGCCGGCTCCGGCTCCCGTTCCGGCTCCGGGTGTGGCTCCGGGTGTGGCTCCGGGTGTGGCTCCGGCTCCGGGTGTGGCTCCGGGTTCCGGCGCGGCTGCGCCCCCGGCTGCGGGCATGCGTATGTCCGGGTCCGGGCCCGGGCCCGTGGCCCGGTCCTGCGATTCCGGTTCAGCGGTCGTCACTCGTCACACCCCACACATCGTCCCGCCTCGCCCGCCCCGTCCCCCGGGTGCAGGACGAGCGTCGGCGCCCCGGGGTTCCCGGGGCGCCGGCGTACGTCACCTCTGTCGGCCGCGGTCTCAGCCGAGCCGGGTCAGCTTGCTGCCGAAGCCGGGCTCGGCCAGGTCGGTCCGGAGTGCCACCGGCACCTTGACCTGGCTGGCGCCGGAGCCGACCGTCAGCGTGCCGACCTCGGTGCCGGCCTTGGCCTCGTGCGGGATCCCGCCGCCGTTCCCGGCGGCGGCCAGCTTCACGTCCACCTTCAGCGAGGCCCAGCCGACCGCGTCCACGTCGGCGGTGGCCACGACCGGGGTCCGGCCGCCGAGGCCGTCGTCCACGTATCCGACGACGTCGCCCTTCTTGATCACCTTCGCACCGGTGAGCGCGTCCTGCGTCTCCAGCATCATCTTCTTGCTGGCCGCGATGGCGGTGTCCAGGATCGGCACGTCGTGCTGGCCGAGGACGGCGCCGACGATGAACTGGTCCGTCTTGCCGACGATCTTGTGCGCGGCGAAGAGCAGGTTGCCGCCGGCGGCCGTGGTGCTGCCGGTCTTGATGCCGAGCGAGTTGTTGAACGGGACCAGGGAGTTCCAGTTCCGCCACTTCTTGCCGTACTGGTCCTCCCACTCCGGCAGCTTCGTGATGTCGCGCAGCACCGGGATCTCGATGAGCTTGAGACCCAGCTTGACCTGGTCCTCGGCGGTGCTGACGGTGGTCGCGTCCAGGCCGGAGGGGTCCGTGTACGTGGTGTTGGCCATGCCGAGTTCGCGGGCGGTGTCGTTCATCTTCTTGACGAACGCCTCCTGCGAGCCGGAGTCCCAGCGGGCCAGCAGGCGCGCGATGTTGTTCGCCGAGGGGATCATCAGCGCGGCGATCGCGTCGTACTCGCTGATCTTGTCCCCGGCGCGCGCCGTGTTCATCGTGGACTCGTTGTCCGTCTTGTCCTTCCGGCCCTCGCGCTCGGCGGTCTCGTCGATGGGGATCATCGCGCCCTTCTGGCCCCGCTTGAAGGGGTGGTCGCGCAGGATGATGTACGCCGTCATCGACTTGGTGACGGAGGCGATCGGGATCGGCTTCTGCTCGCCGGAGGAGGCGATCGTGCCGAGGCCGGAGGCCGCCATCCAGGACTGGCCCTTGGGGGGCGTGGTCAGGTTCGGCTTGGCGCCGTCGAAGGTGAACGAGTCGGCCGCGGTCATCGTCAGCTTCGGGTCGGGCAGCGGGCGGACCAGCTGGACGACGGCGAACACGATGAGGAGCAGGACCGCCAGCGGGGTCCAGATCTTGAGCCGCCGGACCGCGGTGCGCAGGGCGCTGGGCGGCGGGGGCGGGTTGTTCGTCAGGTCCGCGAGCATGTCGAGCGGCGGCCGCGGCGGAAGCGGCTGCTGCTTGGTGCGCTCGGGCTCGTCGAAGGCGGCGAGCGAGGCCGGCGAGGGGCCGGTGGGGGGCTGGGGGGCGCCCGTACCGGTCGGGCCGGACGGTGCGCCGCCGGGCTTGCCGGGGGCGGCCGGCCCCGCGGGGGTCTTGGTGCCCGGGGCCGCGGCGGCAGCGGCGGCGCCCGCGGACGTGCCCGGCGCCTGGTACGGGGTGACCGGCTTCGGCGCGGCCGGGGTGCGGGGGCCGTCGTCCGTGCGCAGCGGGACGAAGGTGCTCGACCGCTCGCCGCCATCCTGGCCCGACTCCCCTGCGGGGGCCGGCTTGGGCACGGCGGGCGCGCGGAAGACGGCCGTCGGCTGGTCCACGTCCGGGGCGGCCGGCTTCGGCTTCGGGGTCACCGCCTTGAGGACGGTGGTCTCGTCCGACTTCGGCGCGGGCTTGGGGGCGACCGCCTTCAGCACGGTGGTCTGGTCGGAGGGCGGCTCCTCGGCGGCGGGCTTCACGGCCCGGAACACGGTCGTGTCCCCGCCCGGAGCCGCCGGGCGCCGCTCGGCGGAATCGGCGGTGGCGGCCCAGGCGGCGACGGAAGCCCGCGGGTCGTCGGCGGCCCGCGGCCCGCCGACCTTTGCATCCGCATCGTTGCGGTCGGCCCCCGGAGCGGCCTTGCCCGCAGGACGTCGTACGGCGAACCAGTCGGCCGAGTCCTCCGCCGGAGCGGCGTCACCGCCAGGCTTGCGCCCGGCCCCGCCGGACGGGTCGCCGGCCCCCTTGCCCCCTCCCGCAGAGCCGGGCCGTCCGCCGTCCCCGGCGGCCGAACCCCCGTCCGCGGCCCCGTCCTTGGCCCCGGCCCCGCCCTTCGGCGCGTCGGCAGCCGCGGCCGACCGGCCGGCGCCGGAACCGTCCCCGGACGCGAGCCCGGCGCGGAAGTCGGCCGTCCGCCCGTCGGCGGGCGAGGCCGGACGGGCCGAGCCGGTGGTGGGCTCGCCACCGGCGGCCGGGCGGGCGTCGGTGGGGGTGGTGCCGGTGCGCGGGGTCGCGGACGCGGGCGGCAGGGCCGCGCGGTCGCCGCGGGCCCCGAACGTTTCCTCCCGCGGCGCGGGGTCGGACGCGGTGCCGGCCCGGCCCGCGCGCTTGTCCTCGGCCGGGGTCTCCCCGGCCGCAGGGCCGGGCTCGGCGGGCTGGTCGGCGGTGTCTGCGGACCGGCCCGCAGGGGACGGAGCAAGGGACGGCGTCCCGGACTCGCGCTCCGCACGCCCGGCCTTCCCCGAGGACACCGCGTCCCCGGCACGCTCGCCTGCGGATCCGGCGGACGAGGACGGCGCGGGGAGGGCCGCGGGACGGTCCGTCGCGCGCACGGGCTCCGAGGTCTCGCCACCACGGCCGCCGACACCGGCGTCGCGGGCGTCGCCACCGCTGCCCTTGCGCGCGTCGCGCGCGTCGTCGCTGCCGTCGCGCTCGGCGCGGGCGTCGCGCTCGGCGCGGGCGTCGCGCTCGGCGCGGTCGGTGTCGGTACCGGTGCGGGTGCCGCGCTCGGCACGAGCGTCGTCGGCGTCGGCGTCGGCACGGGCACCGCCGTCGCGGGGGGCGCGGCCGTCGGCGCGGTCCGTGTCGGCGTCGGCGCGGCCGTCGGCACGCGCGCCACCGCCGGTGCGGTCGGTGTCGCCGTCGGCACGGCCGTCAGTGCGGGTGGCGGCGCCGGCGTCCGCGTCGGCCTCGGGGCGGGGCGAGGGCCGGCGCGGGGTGAGGGTGCCGAGGACGGCGGTGGCGTCGGAAGGCGGGGTCACACCGGGCTCGGTGTTCGCTTCTGCCACGGGTGCCGGGGCTGCGGGGTCGGAGTGGCGGGTGTCGGGGCGGGGGGCGGGGGTACCGGACGCGGCGTCAGCCGGGGCGGCCGTCGCGGCGGCGCGGTCCGCGCCCGGTTCCGGCGCCGCGGACGGTTCCGGCCTCGCGGACGGTTCCGGCGTCGTGCCCCGTTCCGGCGCCGCGGACGGTTCCGGCGTCGTGCCCCGTTCCGGCGCCGCGGACGGTTCCGGTCGGCGGAACACCGAAAGGCGGGGGTCGCGCTCCTCCGCGGAGTCCGCCGCCCCCGACGAACCTTGCTGTACCGACTTGTCGGGGGACTCGCCCGCCACCAGTTCCTCCTCGATCGCTGTAGCTGTCCAGCTGTCCGAACCGTCTAACAGTGTCCCGTCTCGGGGGCATCGCCCTCGTGCTAGACGAGAACGACATAGTTGCCGGTTCCCCCACAAAGCGGCCAGGCACTCTCGACAGATGAATGTGAGAGGGGTCACCCTGTCACTCATCCACGCGGGGAGGCATGGATGGGCAGGAGCCGCAGAACAATTCCGGAGGAGCTTCTGCTGCTCGCTTTGGACCCGGCCACGGGTACCACGGCGCAGCCGCAGTCGCTCGACCTCGGCCTTGCCGGGGCCCAGCTAGTGGAGCTGGCTCTGGCTGGACGGATAGCCCCTGACGGGGATCGTATCGCCGTGGTGATGCCACGGCCGACAGGAGATCCGACCTTGGACTCCGCACTGGAACTGCTGCGCAGGCGCGGCAGCCCGGTACGGGCCGTCCACTGGATCGGCGGACCCCGGCTGGGGCTCCGCCAGACGTACCTCTCGCATCTGGAGCGGTGCGGCATGGTGCATGCCGTGGCGGGACAGATGTGCGGAGTGCTGCCGACGACTCGCTACCAGGCGACCGACACGGCGATCAGCCGGGAGATCCGTGCCCGGCTCGACAGTGCGATCCGCACCGGCGTACCGCCGGACCCGCGGACCGCGGCGCTCGCTGCGCTGGCCCACGCGGTCGGGCTCGGCAAGCACCTGTACCCGGGCAACGAAGGCCGGTCGTCCCGCTCCAGGCTGCGGGACCTCATCCGGCACGACCCCATGGGCGGCCTCGTGGCGCATGCCGTGATGGACGTCCAGAACGGTGTCGCCGCCCAGCCGCGGCGCGCGCCGGGGGCGGCACCGAACCGCCAGCCCGTCGGGGCCGGCGTCTCGGCTGCGGGTGCCCGTACCGCGGCGGGCGGAGTTCCGCTCCAGCCGCGCCGCGGCGCGATGGCCCGCGCCGCCGCTCACTGACACCCGTCCGCACCCGGGAGTCACGGCACGAACCGTCACGGCATCAACCGTCACGGCACGAACCGTCACGACACGATCGGCCACGGCAAGAGAAGGCGCACGATCCGTGCGGCTGAACGACCTGCACCGCCCCGGACGAACGCACATGCAGCACCCAGCACCGCCACGACCCGTTCGGGAGCCGCCGGCGCGCGGGGGGACGGGACCGGAGACGACCGGTCCTGTCGCCCCGCGCGTCCGTCGTTTCCGGTCGCTTTCCTGTCACTTTCCCAGCGCCGCCCGGGTGTTCGGTGGCAATCTGCACATCAGCAGATACGCAGAGATACGTCAGCGGGCAGTCAGCCAGGCGCTCGCGGCCGGAAAGCGGAGGTAACGTTCCCGTGGCGTCCAATGTCAATCCCACCGTCCGACGCCGCCGACTGGGTATGGAGCTCCGCAAGCTCCGCGAGGACAAGGGCATGACCGCCGAGCAGGTCGCCGAGCGGCTCCTGGTCTCGCAGTCGAAGATCAGCCGGCTGGAGAACGGCCGCCGTTCGATCAGCCAGCGCGACGTCCGCGACCTGTGCGACGTCTACGAGGTGGAGGACCGCCGCTTGGTCGACTCGCTGATGCAGATGGCCAAGGACTCCCGCCAGCAGGGCTGGTGGCACGCCTTCGGCGACATCCCGTACAGCGTCTACATCGGGTTGGAGACGGACGCGGCCTCGCTGCGCGTCTACGAGCCGCAGATCATCCCCGGTCTGCTCCAGACGCCCGAGTACGCCGCCGCCATCGTGCGCGGTGCGCTTCCGGAGACCGCGCAGGCGGACATCGAGAAACGGGTCCAGGTGCGCATGCGCCGCCAGGACCGGATCTCGGAGGAGGAGGCGAGCCCGGAGCGCGGGCCGCTGCGGCTGTGGGCGGTGATCGACGAGGCCGCACTCCGCCGCCGGGTCGGCGACGAAACGGTCATGATCCGTCAACTGGAGCACCTGATGGCGCAGTCGGACCTGCCGCACGTCACCGTGCAGGTGATGCCGTTCAGCATGGGTGCGCACCCGGGCGTGAACGGTCAGTACGCGATTCTGGAATTTCCGGATGCTTCGGATTCGACCGTTGTCTACATCGAAGGCGTCACAAGCGACTTGTACCTGGAGAAAGCGAACGACGTCCAGAAGTACAGCGTCATGTACGAGCACCTGCGCGCCCAGGCCCTGAATGTGGAACAGACCCGGGAGTTCATCGCGGACATCATCGGCGATCACGCCGCCAAGCGCCCTTAACGCCGAAACGCGCCACGTAAAGCAGAAGCGGCGGAAAGGGCGGAAAGCCGGACAGGTGGCCAGATACCTGCAGGTCACAGGCGGGTGGCCGAGGAAAGCCGGTACGGTACACCGCCAACGCCCGGCCATGGAAGACCCTGCTGGAATATGCCATCCAGTCGAGTGAATGGCCCGTTCGCAGCCGGAGGACGGCGAGTAGCGTCGATCACGCCAATCAGCAAAAGGTTGGCGCCACATCAAGTCGAACTCGCCAGACCGGGAGCGAACAATGGCCATTCACCAGGGTGCCACGATGAACTGGACGAAGTCCTCGTATTCCGCCGGAAACGGCGCGTGCGTCGAGGTCAAGTCCCCCGTCGTGTCCGAGATCGCCGTGCAGGACTCGAAGGTGCAGGGCGGACCGTCCCTCACCTTCGCCCCCGGCTCGTGGACCTCCTTCGTCGACGGCGTGACCCGCGGTCCGCTGGGATGCCTCGCCTGAGCGCAGGGGAGATCACGCCATCGGAATCCGACGCACCACTGACATGAGCCCTCTCGACCGGTCCGCCGTCCTGGCCGAGGGGGCTCGGCCGTGTCCGCGGCCGGCGCCGGCCGCCGACCCGGCACCGGCCGCCGCCGCCCCGGCTCAGCGCAGCCGGTCCACGTACCGGTCGGTGCCGGGCACGGTGGGGATGAACGGCGCGACCAGCTCGACCCGCCCCAAGCCGGAGTCCGCGACCTCGGTGTCCAGGTCCCGGAACCGGTCCCAGCACTCGCGCGGATCGGCCTCCAGGAACCACAGGAGCGTCAGCCGGGTGCCGACCCCCTCCACCTGCTTGACGTAGGTCATGCGGTCCCCGGGGAGCGGGGTGGGCCGGAAGGCGAGCACCATGGCCGCCGGGCCGCCCGCCAGCCGGGCCGGCAGCGCCCGCGAGCGCAGCCACTCCAGCAGCTCGGGCCGCTGCTCCGGGCCCTCCGCGTCGACGACCTCGAGGACCAGCCCCCGGTAGGGGTGGTCCAGGGCGTGGAAGTCGCGGGGACCGGCCGCCCCGTCGCGGTAGACGCTCGCCTCGTGGTCCTGGAAGGCCGTGAAGACGTGGGTGCGGTCGCGGTAGACCCGCCCGTCGCGGTTGAGCCGCTTGTTGATGCCGACGGTCCACTTCATGTGCTCGTCGTAGCGGCCCTCGGTCACCCAGTAGGTGGAGAGGTAGCAGCCGGTGGTGACCGGCGCGGCCACCGCCGACTTCTCGGGGTAGCGCAGCTCCTGGAGTTCGCGGGTGGCCACCCAGCGCCGTCCGGCGTACATCCAGGGCATGGCCATGGCCCCGGCGTAGTAGTGGTCGTCCTCGTACCAGCGGTTGTACGCGTACTCGTGCCCCGGGTGCGGCTCGACCATGGTGATCAGGGCGTGCCCGGGGTGCACCCCGTAGGGGCCCACGGCGGCAAGCTCCGCGTACGCGTCCACCCGGCGGTCCGGCTGTCCCTCGGCGTTCGCTTCTGTCGTCATGGAGAACGGTGTAGCTGATGTGCCGTCAGATGGGGAGGGGTCCGGACGGGTCCGGGGGCGGATCCGGGGCGGGTCGGGGACCGGGTCCGGGAAGTCCCCGAACGGGCTTTGCCGGAGGCGGCATTGAGCGGCGGTCCACGGAGCGGACAGATAGGTGCCGGATGCACCTAGTCGCGGCTAGGGTGTCCGGCACCCGCACGTACGCCCCACGCCCACCGCCCCGGGAGTACCCATGTCTGCCGCCGACCGGCCCGCCGTCCCCCCGCAGAGCGCGCCTTCCGCCCCGCCGCCCGCCTTCGCCGCCCGCGCGTCCTCGGTCGGCGGCTCGCCCGTACGGGAGATCCTCGCGCTCACCGAGCGGCCGGGGGTGATCTCGTTCGCGGGCGGGCTGCCGGCGCCCGAGCTCTTCGACACGGCCGGGCTGCGGGCCGCGTACGAGGCCGCCTTCGCGGACGCCGGGCCCCGCGCCCTCCAGTACTCGACCACCGAGGGCGCCCCGGAGCTGCGCGAGACCGTGGCCGCGCGCGCCACCGCCCGCGGGCTGCCCACCAGCGCCGAGGACGTGCTCGTCACCACCGGCTCGCAGCAGGCCCTGACCCTGATCACGGCCACCCTGGTCGAGCCCGGTGACGTGGTCCTGGTGGAGAACCCCACCTATCTGGCCGCCCTCCAGTGCTTCGGCCTGGCCGGCGCCCGCGTCGTGGCCGTGCCCTGCGACGAGGACGGGATCCTGCCCGAGGCCCTGGAGGAGCTGGTGCGGCGCGAGCGCCCCAAGCTGCTCTACACGATCCCCACCTTCCAGAACCCGACCGGCCGCACCCTCCCGGCCGCCCGCCGCTCCGCCGTCGCCGAGATCGCGGGCCGGCTGGGCCTGTGGCTGGTCGAGGACGACCCGTACGGGGAACTCCGCTACGAGGGCGGGGAGGTGCCCTGGCTGGCCGCGCACCCGGCGGCGGCCGACCGGACCGCCCTCCTCGGCAGCTTCTCCAAGATCATGGCCCCCGGGCTGCGGCTGGGCTGGCTGCGCGCCCCGGCGGGCCTGCGGCGGGCGGCGGCGGTCGCCAAGCAGGCGGCCGATCTGCACACCTCGACGGTGGACCAGATAGCCGCGGCCCGCTACCTCGCCGCCAACGACCTGGACGCGCACGTGGCCGTCATCCGTACGGCCTACCGGGCCCGCCGGGACGCCCTGCTCGCCGGACTGGGCGCCGCGCTGCCCGCCGGATCCGCATGGAACCGGCCGGAAGGCGGGATGTTCGTGTGGGCCCGGCTGCCCGCGGGACACGACGCAACCGCCCTGCTGAAGCAGGCCGTGGCGCACGACGTGGCCTTCGTCCCCGGCGCCCCGTTCCACACGGGAGAACCCGATCACCGCACCCTGCGGCTGTCCTTCACCACCCACACCCCGGAGGAGATCACGGAGGGCCTGCGGCGGCTGTCGCGGGCTCTGTCGGCGGTCTGAATGCAGTCCGGATCCGGCCTTTCTCCCTGTGAACACCCGCCGGGCCGATGAGTTCCGGGCCCCCCGTTCGTCTACCTGTCGAGGCACCACCGCCCCGCCGCCGCCGGTGCACCCGGCAGCGGCGGGGACGCAGTGATCAAGGACGGGAACGGCACCGGCGCACAGCGGGAAGGCGAGGAGCAGGGCGATGACGACGACGAGGACGGGGTACGCAGAGCTCCCCGAGACCGGGCTGTCCCTCTACTACGAGGAGCACGGCTCGGGCGCCCCGCTGGTCCTGCTGCACGGCGGGCTGGGCTCGGGGGCGATGTACGAGGCGCTGCTCCCGGCCCTGACCGCGCACCGGCGGGTGATCCTCGTGGACCTGATGGGCCACGGCCGGACGGCGGACGTGCCCGGCCGCCCGCTGCGGCCCGAGCTGCTGGCGGACGACATCGCCGCCCTGCTGCGCCACCTGGACGTGGGCCCGGCGGACCTGCTCGGCTACTCGCTCGGCGCGTGGGTGGCCCTGCGGACGGCGATACAGCACCCGGACCTGGTCCGGCGGCTGGTCCTCGTCTCCACGACCTTCCGCCGGGACGGCTGGCACGCCGAGGCGCTGGCCGGGATGGCGGGCCTGTCGCCGGAGGCGGCCGAGGGCATGCGCGGCACGCCGGTCCACGAACCGTACGAGCGGCTCGCGCCGCGCCCGGAGGACTGGCCGGTGCTGGTCGGCAAGACGGGCGAGCTGCTGCGGCGGGAGTTCGACTGGTCGGCGGAGATCCCCTCGGTGACCTCCCCCACCCTGCTGGTCTTCGGCGACGCGGACGCCGTACGGCCGGAGCACGCGGTCGAGTTCTTCGCCCTGCTGGGCGGCGGCCTGCGCGACCCGGGCCCGGTCCCGGTCCCCGCCCCGGACGGCCCCCGCAGCCGCCTGGCCGTCCTCCCGGGCGCCACCCACTACGACATCCTCACCTCGCCGTCCCTGCCCCCGGCGGTGATCCCGTTCCTGTACTTCTGAGGGGGCGGGGGCCGGGGGTCAGGCGGCCGAGGGGTGGCCGCCATCCGGACGGCGCTCGTCGTGCGGGGTGAAGACGAAGGCCGAGCTGTCACCGTGCAGGTCGATCGTGAGCGAGGCTTCCAGGGCCTTGGCCAGGCGGGTGAGGACGGGGAGGGTCGGAGTGGAGTCCCCGCCCTCGATCTGCGAGATCTGCGGCTGCGTCATGCCCGCCCGGCGGGCGAGCTCGGACTGTGACAGGCCGAGACCGGTGCGGCGGTCGTACACGGCCTGCCCCAGGGCGAAGGCGTGCCCGGCCTCCACGTAGGCAGGCGACTCCGCCACCGGCTCACCCAGCAGCTTCCTGGCCCGGCGGGTCTTCCACTGGGAGTGGTTCACGGCCCCTCCTGTTCGCTCCGGTCGTAACTGTGCTCGGCGGGCCCGTGGCGTTGCTCGCAGGCCTGCTGGGCGCGGTGCGCACGCTCGACTTCCGCCTGCTCGTGCGCTGCCTGGTCTTCCGGAAGACGGTCAGCAGCACGATCCTGCGCCCCGGTGCCAGCCAGTAGGCCACCCGGACGGAGTCTCCCTCCAGGACGAAGCGCAGCTCACGGACCTTGCCGCCGAGGTGCCGGCTGTACGGCTCACCCAGCGTGGTCGGACGGGCCGCCAGCATGTCGGCAGCTCGCTCGACCTTGTCGTAGTGCCGGTCCGCAAGCCGTTCCAGCCACTCCCGGACCTCGGGCTCGATCTCGATCGACCAAGGCCGACCCTCATCAGAAGTATACGGAAATCCATATGGCCCGGCCGGGACGTTCATGCGGCCACTCCCACGGGGCACGGGGCGCACTCCGGGCACGGGCCGCGGGTCGGGGCGCGGTGGGCGCGGTCGCAGGTGTCGCAGTTCTGGAGGGGGTGGAGCGCCTGGTCCGGCGGGAGGGGGCCGGGCGGCGGGAGCCGGTGGACGGGGATTTCCGGCGGGAGGAGGGCCTACAGGCGGTGGGCGAGGAAGGCGGCCGGGTACCAGACCTCCTCCGGCACGTCGTTGCTCAGGACGCGCAGCACCGCTTCCGGCTGCGCCCCGCGGACCAGCCACTCTTCCATCAGCGGGGCGAGGCGGCGGACGTCCCGCTCGGCGAGGAGCAGGCGGGGGTTGCGCTGGCGGAGGGCGGCGAGGAGGCGGCGCGCCTCCCGGCGGAGCCAGCCAGCGGGCTCGGCAGCCTCGGCGGGCGGGGCGGCCGCGGGCGGCGGCACGGGCGGGGCGGGAGGGTCGGCCGGGTCCTCCGGCGGGGGCGGTGGTCCCGGGTCCTCCGGCGGGGGCGGGTCGTACGGGCCGGGGTCCGGGTCCTCCGGGGGGTCGGTCGGTGGCGGGGGCCGGTGCGGGGTACCCGGCTGGTTGAACGAGTACGTACGGGTGACCACGCGGCCGGTGGGGAGGCGTTCGCGGGTGCGGGCGAGGTAGCCGTGCGCTTCGAGGTCGCGCAGGGCGCGGGCGATGCGGTGCTCGCCCTCCGGGAAGCGGGTGGTCAGCTCCCTGATCCCGACAGGGGTGCCGGTCGGCAGCGACTGGATGTACAGCGCCAGGCCGCGGGCGGTGAGGGACAGTTCGCGGTGCTGGGCGAGGTGGTTGCCGACCACAGTGAAGTGACTGTCGTGGCGCCGGTTGACGTGGATGACACCGGATCGGGGGGTCGGGGGCGGAACATCGGCCGTTGTGCGCGCGTGCGCGCTAGGCTGCTCAAAAGCCATCGGGAAGGGTTTGCTTCCTAGTTGGTCAGGTCCTCGGTCGGGATGTCAGCCCGGCCGGGGGCCGTTTCTTTTTCTGCTGTTGTCGCGGCGAGCATATGCCCGAGAGCTGCCCCGAATTCCATTCCGCCCAAGAGAGTTCACCCATGTGAGCGACTGTCCGGCAGCGGGAGGAAGGAGGGGTTTGGTGGGGGTTCTTTCCCCCGTTTCTTTGGTCTTTGGATGTCGGGGGCTCTCGGGCTGTGGCTCACCGCCTCGTGGCCTTCTGCGACCCGGTCAAGGGGAGTTCTGCCCAGACCGTTTTGCGCGGGGGCGGGCCCGGGGTGACCCCCCAGCGGGCGGCGAGGGCGGCGACGACGTTCAGGCCGCGGCCGGAGGTGGCGTCCGGTGCGCGGAGCACGGGCAGGTGCGAGCCGCGGGTGTCGGAGACCTCGATGCGGAGCGAGCAGCCGTCTTCGGTGACGGACATGCCGAGGTGGAAGTCCCGTCCGGGGACCCGCCCGTGCGTGATCGCGTTCGCCGTCAGCTCGGCGATGACCTGCTCCCCCGCGGTCAGCGGCAGCCCCCAGGAGCGGAGTTGCTCCACGGCGAGCAGCCGGGCCAGGTGCGCGCCGCGCGGGGTGGCGGACAGCTGGAGGGCGAACTGACGTACGGGCGCGTGGGTTTGGCTGAGTTGTTCATTCACGTGACCGAGCGTGGCCGCCCGTCCCTACGCTGAACAGCGACCACGACGGTGCGTACGGAGACTGTCCGGAGCTTGTCCACTGCTGTCCGGGCTGTCCGGAGCGCGTGTTGGGTACCCGGCGGGGTGGAGGTGGGCTGATGAGCGTGGACCCCAACAGGAACGACGACAGCGCGGAAGAGCCGGGCTGGGAGGTGGACCCGGAGGACGAACAGGGCGCGGCGGTGGTCGCGGCCGTGGGCCGCCAGCTGAAGGTCTGGCGCGAGGGCGCGGGGCTCCGCGCCGCGGAGTTCGCGAGGGCCATCGGCTACGGGGAGGACCTGGTCTACAAGGTGGAGTCGGGAAAGCGGATTCCGCGGCCCGAGTACCTGGACAAGGTGGACGAGGTCCTGAACGCGGGCGGGAAGATCCGGGCGATGCGGCCGGATGTCGAGCAAGTGCGGTACCCGAAGCGGGTCCGGGACCTGGCGAAGCTTGAGGCCAAGGCCGTGGAGCTGTCGGCGTACGCCAACCACAACATCCACGGCCTCTTGCAGACCGAGGAGTACGCACGAACCCTGTTCGACATCTGGCGACCCGCTCAGTCCGAGGAGCAGATCGAACGAGGAGTTGCGGGCCGAATGGCACGCCGGTGCATCTACGACCGGAGGCCGACCCCTTCGTTGAGCTTCGTCCTGGAGGAGGTCACGCTCCGACGGCCGCTCGGGGGGACAATGGTCCTTCGCCGACAGCTGGAACGGCTTCTGGAGGTGACCCAGTTGAGGAACGTCACGATTCAGGTGATGCCGACCAACAGAGAGGATCACGCCGGAATGGGCGGCCTGATTCAGGTGCTGAAGTTCGAGGACGGGACGGCAGTCGGCCGCGCGGAGGGCATGTTCCGGGGTCGCCCTGTGTCCAGCCCGAAGCAGCTCCGGAGCCTTGAGCTGTGCTACGGCATGATCCGGGCCCAGGCTCTCTCACCACGGGAGTCGCGGGCCTTCATCGAGCAGGTGCGGAGAGAGACATGATCCACAAGCCCGAGCTGGAGTGGTTCAAGAGCAGCTACAGCGACAGCGGCGACATCAACGACTGCGTCGAGGTCGCATGGCGCAAGAGCAGCTACAGCAGCAGCAGTGACATCAACGACTGCGTCGAGGTGGCCACGACGGCGGCCACCATCCACGTCCGCGACTCCAAGAAGAAGGCCGGTGCCCAGCTGACCTTCGGTCCGGCCGCCTGGGCCGGATTCATCGCGCACACCACCTCTTGACGCTGCGCCCTGTCACCGCCGCCCGGCGGTGACAGGGGCACGTCCGGCCCCGCCGGGCCACGCCGCCCTGCCCGCCGGGTCCGAACCGGCGGGGGCCCATTCCCACCCCGCCGCCGCTTGAGGCGCGGGGGCCGGGGGCAGAGCCCCCACTCCAGCCTCGCCGACGCTTGAGGCGGGGGGGTACGGGGGCAGAGCCCCCCACCCCAGCCCCGCCAAGGCTTGAGGCGCGGGGGCCCCGGGGCAGAGCCCCAATCCAAGCCCCGCCGGCGTTTGAGGCACGGGGGTGCGGGGGCGGAGCCCCCAACCCAAGCCCCGCCGGCCGTTTGAGGCGCGGGGGCCCGGGGGCGGAGCCCCCAACCCAAGCCCCGCCGGCCGTTTGAGGCGCGGGGGCCCGGGGGCGGAGCCCCCACTTCAAGCCTCGCCGGGGTTTTGGGGGGGGGGGGGGGGGGGGGGGGGGGAGAGAAGGGGC